>DATCKS010000374.1:0-3835 GCA_036562265.1 Thermodesulfobacteriota bacterium
TCTGGCGCCAGGGGCCGCTCTTTTGCGCCCTGGCCGGCGACATATCGGAGCCGGAGATGACGGCGTTCTTCCGCGCCGTCAGGCCGGGGATCGAGGTCGGCGGCTGACGGACGGCGTCGGCGGCCTGCCCCGGCGCTCGAAGGATGGTTCCCGCGCGGCCCGGTCTCGGGACCCGCGCATCACGAAAGGAGAGCACCACATGAAGCGGAGCATCACAGCGATCGCGTCCGCGCTCGCCCTCGCGGTGGCCGCCGGGCCGGCCCTCGCGTTCCACTGCCCCAAGGACATCGCCGCCAACAACGAGGCGATCGCGGCGGCCGAGAAGCGAGGGGTCTCGGCCGACAAGATCGCCGAGGCGAAGCGGCTCAACGACGAGGCGCTCAAGCTCCATCAGGCCGGCAAGCACCAGGAGTCGATCGACACCGCGGCCAAGGTGAAGGGCGTCCTCGGCTCGTAGGTCGTCTCGCAGCTCGTCGCGCGAGGGGGCCGGGGCCGGCCGTCAGCTCGAGCCTCGGCCCTCCACGAGCGCGCCGATGGCGCGCCAGAGCGCCGTCATCCCCTCCCCCGTCTGCGCCGAGACCACGATCGGCTCGGCGCTCGACGCCGGCAGCGCCGCGCGGATCGCGCGCAGTTGCCGCGCTCGCTCGTTGCCCGAGAGCTTGTCCGCCTTCGTGAGCACCACGACCGAACGGCGGCCGATCGCCTCGAGCCACTCGAGGAGGGCGAGGTCCTGCGCCGACGGCTCTCGCCGGATGTCGAGGATCACGACGACGCCGGCCAGCTCCGCGCGGCGCGTGAGGTACTCCTCGATCATCGGCCCGAAGGCGGCCCGAACCGACTCGGGCACCTTCGCGTAGCCGTAGCCGGGGAGATCGACCAGCACGAGCCGGTCGTTCACGAGGAAGAAGTTGAGGAGCTGCGTGCGGCCCGGCGTCGAGGAGGTCTTCACCAGGCCCTTGCGGCGGACCAGCGCGTTGATGAGGGACGACTTGCCGACGTTCGATCGGCCGGCGAAGGCCACCTCCGGCCGATCTCCGCGAGGGTACCCCTTCGGGCCGGTCGCGCTGGTGAGGAACTCGGCCCGGGTGACCTTCATGGCAAAAAAATCCCCCGGAAGTCGCCTTCCGGGGGCTGGGGAGGAGGATGAAAGGTTGGTAGTACACCCAGGCTGGTAGCAAGCCGCATACCAGCCCTCCTCCCGATCACCCCCCCGGAGGGCAAGCACGTAACCACCTGGAATTCCGAACGCCGCTACGGCTGTCGGGGGCGGGCGCCCGACCCGGACGCCCCGAACGCCTCGCCGCGGCGTCGCACTTCTTGCGTAGCGACGTGCCGCGCTTCGTCACCGGGCGACCGCCGCCCCGCCGGACCGGACCGCCGGCCCGGCTACCACTCGTGCCGGGACGAGTCCCGCCCCGCCGGCAGCACGATGTCGATCGGCTCGCGGGTCGTCACGGGGGTCTCGAGCCGGACCAGACGGCCGCAGGCGGCGCACTTCATGTCGTCCGGCGCCATCGACTGCCCGCAGTGGGGGCACGGTCGCGTGGCTCGACGGCTCTTGCGCTTGAGCAGCATTGCCTCCTCACCCTCCTCGCCGGCGCTCGCGGCACGGTATCGTGCCTGCCTGAACGATTCGGAACCGGACCGAGCGCCGAGAACGCCGCCCGATCGATGCGTCGGCGGCGTACCAAGTTCCGAAGCAGGTTTCGGGCCAGTCCCTAGAAGCGCTGGGCGAGCCCCGACGCCTCGATCGCGTGCGGCTTGTAGCCGAGGAGCGAGGGCTTGAGGTGCCCGGCGCCCGGCGTGGGGAAGATCTTCCCGGGGTTGAGTCGCCCGTCGGGGTTGAAGGCGTTCCGGACGCGCTTCATGGCGTCGAGGTCCGCCTCCGAGAACATGAGCCCCATGAACTCCGTCTTCTCGCACCCGATGCCGTGCTCGCCCGACACGCAGCCGCCCGCGTCGATGCAGACCTCCATCATCCGCCCGGCCGCCTCGGCCGCTCGCTCGAGGTCGCCGGCCCTCGCCCCGTCGAAGATGATGACCGGGTGGAGGTTGCCGTCGCCGGCGTGGAACATGTTGGCGACCCTGAGGCCCGCCTCGTCCGCGATGGCCTGGATCCGCGCCAGCACCGCGGGCAGCTTCGTGCGAGGCACCACGGCGTCCTGCAGGTAGAAGTCGTAGCCGAGCCGCCCCATCGCCCCGAAGGCCATCTTGCGCCCCTTCCAGAGGAGCGCGCGGTCCTGCTCGGTGCGCGCCACCTTCACCTCGCGGCAGCGGTGCTCCGTCAACACCTCGACGACCCGTCGCTCGAGGTCGTCGAGGCCGGCGGCGAGACCGTCGAGTTCGACCAGGAGGACGGCGCCGCAGTCGTACGGGTAGCCGGCGTGGAACGCCGCCTCGACCGCTTCGAGCGACGGCCGGTCCATCATCTCGAGCGCCGCCGGGACGATGCCGCGGCCGATCAGCCCGGACACGGCGGCCGACGCGTCGTCCATCGTCTCGAAGACGCCGAGGAACGTCCGGACCGCCTCGGGCGCCCGCGTGATCCGGACGGTGACCTCCGTCACGACGGCGAAGGTCCCCTCGGAGCCGACGACGAGGCCGACGAGGTCGTAGCCGAGCGGGTCGGCGGCCGGCCCCCCGAGGCGGACGATCTCGCCGTCGGACAGGACGACCGTGAGGCCGAGGATGTGATTGGTCGTGACGCCGTACTTCAGGCAGTGCGGCCCGCCGGAGTTCTCCGCCACGTTGCCGCCGATCGAGGAGGCGAACTGGCTCGAGGGGTCGGGCGCGAAGAGGTAGCCGCGCGGCGCCATGTGCTGCGTGAGCTGAACGTTGATCAGCCCCGCCTCGACCGTCGCCCGGAGGTTCGCGTAGTCGACGTCGAGGATCCGCCGCATGCGCGACATGCCGACGACGATCCCGCCGGCGACCGCCAGCGCGCCGCCCGAGAGCCCCGTGCCCTCGCCGCGAGGCACGACCGGCAATCCAAAGTCGCGCGCGACGCGCACCACGGCGGCCACCTCTTCGGTGGAGCCGGGCAGCACGACGACGTCGGGCGCGGCCTTGAAGTTGGTGAGGGCGTCGCACTCGTAGACCGCGAGCGCCGAGGGGTCCGAGACCACGGCCTCGGGCCCCACGATGCGGGCCAGCTCGGCGGCGAGACGGGCGCGGCGGGTGGCGTCCATGTCCGGGGAGAGTACGGGACGCCGCCCGCTCTGTCAAACGACCCGACCGCGCCGGCTCCCGCGGCGTCGGGACGGGCGGCGGGGGGTCCAGGGCTCCGTGATCCGGTCGAACGTGCCGGGGTGCGAGCGGGGGGAACGGGACGGGCCGCCGGCCGCGAGGCCGGCGGCCCGCAGGGTCACTTCTGGAAGAACGCGGCGTTCTTCTGGATGTACTCCTTCCACTGGGGCGGCACCTGGTCTTCGGGGTAGATCGCGTTGACGGGACACACCGGCTCGCAGGCGCCGCAGTCGATGCACTCGGAGGGGTCGATGTAGTACATCGGCTCCTCGTCGGTCGAGTGGATGCAATCGACCGGGCAGATATCGACGCAGGCCTTGTCCTTGACGTCGATGCAGGGCTCGGCGATCACGAAGGTCATCGGTGCCTCCCAAGGGGGGCCGGCCCCGTCACGCGGGGGCGCCCACCGAATTCGGTATTGTAGCCGACGCATCCGCCTCGGGCCACCGCCCGAAGACCGCCTCGAGCAGGCGGGTCTTCACCGCGGCCGCCGGCAGCGGCCCCGCCGCCGCCGGTTCGGTCGGCTCGCTCTCGAGAAAGAGCGGACCGGCCTCGATGCGATCGGTGACCCGCCCGTGCGAGCCGCGGA
>DATCKS010000065.1:0-2962 GCA_036562265.1 Thermodesulfobacteriota bacterium
TGCCGACAGGAGACGCGCGTTCGGAAAGCGGCCTTCGATCGCCTTGGTCACCGCCTCGGGCAGGTCGTTCAGCGGAACCGATTCGTCGGCGGCGCCGATGTCGTGCAGGCCGAGGATCGCCGCGGCGCCGAGCGCGAGCCATACGGGGCGAAGACGCATAGAGCACCTCCTCAAGGCGGATCCGGGTGCAGCAGACGGGCCGAACCGGACCAAAGGCCTGGCGCTCGGTCGCCGATGTGAAAAGTTTCTTCTCGACACGCGATGCATCGCCGGCGAAAGTGGGATCACGGGTCTCGCGGTGGTGCCCCGCACGAGATGCCCGGCCGCCGTCGTCCGAGTCTGCTCGGCCTCCCGTACCTCCCAACACGGCACCTCGCATCACGGCCGACCGCTTCTTCTCGTCACCCTGCCCAGCTCGAACGGCGCCGGGCCGCTTCTGCGCCTCACGTGTCGGCTCGACCGACGGCTTCCGGCGAAGCTCGAGCGGGACTCCACGCGTGTCGCCCGAACGTCGGTTGCTGGGCGCGCTTCGGGGCGGCCCCCGACGCGACGGCGCCGGAATCAGGAGGCGCGGATGCGAACGATTCCACTCCTGGCAGGGGCGCTCGTCAGCTCCATGCTCATCGCCGCGATGTCGGCCGCGGTGGACGCGGCGCCGAGGAAGGACCGGGTGAGGGGGAATGCACACGGCCTCGGCACGCGTTCGCTCGGGCTTCCGCCAATCACCCTGTTCGACCTGCGCGTGCAGGCGCAGAGCGGAGCGATGGGCGAGAAGCCCAAGGGGCACGTCTTTCTCGAGGTGTCGCAGAAGGCATCGGCCGATGCCGAAGCGCTGCCGATCCTCGACGTACACGTGCGCGTGAGCTGTCTGCGCGTGGCAAGCGACCCCTTCAGACCCGAGGACCGACTCGCCACCGTCGCCGGCGTCATCACGCGCTCGAGGACGTCCGGAGTCGTCAAGGGGGAAGGGCTCCTGATCCTCGTGTTCGACTCGGACGACCCGAACGGCGTCCAGGGGATCGCGTACTTCCTGACACCGTTCCCGGCCGAGTGTCCCCATCCGCTGGACGTTCTCCCGAGCGTGCTCGGGAGTAGCCAGTTCCTCGCGCTGACCGACGGCGACGTCAGGGTGGAGGACGCCGAGCCGTAAGCCGCCCAGGGGCGATCCGCACCGGGCCGTGGTCGCTTGAGGCGCGCTCCGACTGCGTGCTGCCGGTCGGTCGGGATCCGGTCCCGCTCGGTGGGATGGAGCGACCGCTCCTCGCGCCGGGCGGGCGCGGCCCGGTGCTCGACGCGGTGCGCCCGGTCCTCAACGTCGGGGCAAGCATGCCGATGTGAGGTATCGCCGCGCACTGCAAGGACGAGACCCCGCCACCGGGACCGCACCGGGTGCCGCTCCTTCTCGCCACGCTCGGTTCGGCGTCCTCGACCACTACGCCGACCGCTCGGCGCCTTCCGCGCCGACGTTCATCGGCCTGTTCGAGGGGCGCAACTTCGGCAAGCCTGTCGTGCGCGTCGCCGACGCCTGACGCGCCGCCGCTGCCGCGGGATACCGGCGGCCGAGGATCAGGCCGGGATCGGTACGTCAGCGATGGCGGCCTCCACGGGAAGCATGGCGACGTCGCGCCGTGTCCGGCGCGAATCGTTGGGGATGTGTTCGTTGGTGCCCGGGGCGGGATTCGAACCCGCAAGCCCGCGAGGGCGGGAGATTTTGAGTCTCCTGTGTATGCCAGTTCCACCACCCGGGCGGTGGAGGGGAGGATAGCCTTCAAATTCTAGCGCGCCGGGGCCGCGTCCGCCCCGCCCTTGCGGCCTCCGGCGCTCCGGTCGCCGCACGAGCACCGCCTCTCGGGCCCCGCCTGAGCACGCGCCTGTGACGCAGGTCCGCCCGATACCGGCCCAACCGGCACGTCCCTTGCGGGCTCCTGGACCGGACTGACGAGCAGGGGAGGAGAGAGGAAATCGGCATGACGACGAGGGTTCTCGCGCTCGCAACGGCCGGGGCGCTCCTCTGGGCGGCCCCCGCCGCGGGGATGGTCGCGGCGCCGGAGTTGGGTCAGCCGCGCACCTCGGAGCCCGAGGTTACGGAGCCGCCCGGGGCGCCGGACCGGTTCGAGGCGGAGCCGCCGATCGACGACCAGGTGCTGCTGCAGTACGCCCAGGCGCTGAGCGGGCTCCTGCGCGTGGCGGAGATGGCCCGCCAGGGGGAGCTGGAGGCGCTCCGGGAGGCGGGGCTCACCGAAGAAGAGTTCGTGGCGCTGTCCGAGCGCGTCCTGACCGATCCCGGCATGCGACGGCGGCTCGAGGAGCACCTGGCGCGCGAGATGCACGGCGACGGCACCCTGGCGTCCCTGCAGACGGGGCGGACGCCGCGCCGCTGACCCACGCGGCCAGAGCCCGATAGCGCCTCGGCCCGCGGAGTGGGCCGAGGCGTGGGACTCCCACGAGAGCCGCCGACCCGCGCCTCACCCCACCGGAAGGCTACCCTGGCGCCGTAACGCTCGCCGCCGCCGGTGCGGCCGGCCCCGCTGCAGCGGCGTCCACCTCGACGCCCCACCTGTTCGTCGCGTCGTCGAGCACCGCCTCGAGGCGGCCGTTAACGGTGTCGCGAGACGAGGGGCCTCGTCGAGCTCCATCTCGCCGATGGACGCGCAGCGCAGTCTGCGTGAGCGCTCGATGGCGTCCGGGAGGATCGCGATCTCGCAGATCGCCTCCACCGGATCGGTCACCTGGAGGGAAGGGCGGATCGGCGCCGACGCGTTGGTCCTGCCCGTCGCTCCGCCCGCCGCACCCGCCGGAGATGAGGTTCGGCCTCCCCCGAGACCCACGGAGCCCTCCCGTCGGCGGGACGTCGAGGCCCTGTGTCACGGGGGGCGAGGGGGCCAAGGAACCATTGACACGGCCGGCGCCCGGATGCTAGGGAATCAGCCCATGGCGACCAACGGCCGCGAGCGTATGGGGG
>DATCKS010000410.1:0-16859 GCA_036562265.1 Thermodesulfobacteriota bacterium
GTGGATGGCGCTCCTGGGGCTCCTCGTCTACATCCCGGTCGTGGCGCTGAGTCGGTACACGTCGCTCGGCGCCCTCGTGACCGCGGCCGTGCTCCCGGTTGCGGCCTTCTTCGCCTACCCGCGGGACGTCACCCCCAACCGCTTCCACTTCGTCGCGCTCATGGCGGTGCTCGTCGTCTGGCGGCACCGCGAGAACATCCGCCGTCTCCTGGCCGGTACCGAACGCAAGCTCGGCCAGAAGGCGGGCTAGCCTCGCGCCTCCGGACGCTACTCCCATCCGCACCCTGCTGACGCTGATCGTCTTCGGCCTCACGTACCTCGGCCTGGCGCTCGGTCGGGTCCCGGGGACGCGTCTCGACCGCGCCGGGATCGTGGTCGTCGGCGCCGCCCTCATGTTCGTCACCGGGGCGGTCGACCTCGATCACGCCGCGAGGGCCGTCGACGCGCCGACGATCTTCCTCCTCTTCGGCATGATGCTCGTCATCGCGCACCTCAGGCTCGCGGGCTTCTTCGAGCTGGTGAGCCTCTGGGTGCTCGAGCGCGCGAAGCACCCCTTCGTGCTCCTCGTGGCGACCGTCGGGGTCTCGGGCGTCCTGTCGGCGCTCTTCGTGAACGACGTCGTCTGCCTCGTCCTCACGCCGATCGTCGTGGCGGTGCTGCGGCCGCTCGCGCTCGACCCGGTCCCGTACCTCATCGCCCTCGCGACCGCCTCGAACATCGGCTCGGTCGCGACCCTCACCGGCAACCCGCAGAACATGCTGATCGGGTCCTTCTCCGGGATGCCGTACCTCGACTTCGCGCGACACCTCGTGCCGGTCGCCCTGGTCGGGCTCGTGCTCGACGTGCTCGTCATCGGCGTCGTCTATCGGCACGTCCTGTTCCGCCGTCCGGCGGTGCCGCCGTTGCCGGCGGACGCGGTCCCCCTCCGCGTCCACCGGCGGCTCCTGCGCGTCGCCCTCGTCGTGACGGCGGGCCTGCTCCTCGCGTTCGTCGCCGGCGCCTCCATCGCCGTGGCGGCGGTGGTGGCAGGAGCGGTGCTCCTCGTCGCGGCCCGGGTCCGGCCGCTCAAGATCTACCAGCAGATCGACTGGGGGCTTCTCGTCCTCTTCGCCGGGCTCTTCGTGGTGCTGGCCGGCCTCGAGGAGTCGGGGCTCGTGGCGCGGGGCTTCGAGCTGCTCGGACCGGCGCGGCTCGAAGGCCCCTGGACGCTCTCCACGGTGGCGCTCGTGCTGTCGAACGTCGTCAGCAACGTGCCGGCCGTGCTCCTCTTCCGCTCGGTCGTGCCGACCTTCGGCGACCCGGATGCGGCCTGGCGCCTCCTCGCCATGGCGTCGACCTTCGCCGGCAACCTCACCCTCATCGGGTCGGTCGCCAACCTGATCGTCGTCGAGCAGGCCCGGGCCCACGGCGCGCCGCGCGTGACGTTCACCGAGTACCTCAGGGTCGGGGTCCCGGTGACCCTCCTCACCACCGTTGCCGGCGTGCTCCTCCTCGGCTAGGGCCGGTCCCGGCCCGCACCTTGACTTTCGGCCACCGCTGGGCTACAAGCATACGAACCGGTGCGCGAGAAACTCCTTTAGAATCGAGAACTTGTGTGTGCCGGAGGCCGGCGCGCTCGCGTGAAGCCGGCGGGAGGGCAGGAGCCCCCTTTGCGCGTCGCCGTCGTGTCCGACCTGCACGCCAACCTCGAGGCCGTCCGCGCGGTCTTCGACCGGATCGATGCGCTCGGGATCGACCAGGTGGTCTGTCTCGGCGACGTGGTCGGCTACAACGCCAACCCGAACGAGGTCGTGGCGGAGTTGCGGCGCCGGGGCATCCCCTGCGTCCAGGGCAACCACGACGCCATGGCGGCCTCCGACGAGCCGCCGGCGGAGTTCAGTTCCCTCGCTCGCGGGGCCATTCTCTGGACCCGCCGAGTTCTCGCCCCGGAGCACCGCCGGTACCTGGGGACGCTGCCCGACCGGGTGGCGATCGGCCGCGACGCGGTCGGCGTCCACGGCGCGCCGTCCCACCGCGACCGGTACGTCCTGTCCGTCTCGGAGGCGGTAGAGGAGTTCGAGGAGGCGGCGGCCCGCCTGCCGCGGGCCCGCGTGGTCTTCTTCGGCCACACGCACCTGCCGATCGTCTTCCGCGAGCACGAGGGGCGCGTGACGGTCGTCTGGTCGTCGCGCAGTGCCGGTCCCGGAGCCGACGGAGGGGCCGCTACGCTGGACCTCTCGGCGCCGGGGCGCTACCTGGTGAACCCGGGAGGGGTCGGCCAGCCGCGTGACGGGTTCACGACGGCGCCGTTCGCGATCTACGACGACACCACGGCCACCGTGCGGATCGAGCGGGTGGCGTACGACATCGAGGCCTGTGCGGCGGCCATCGAGCGGGCCGGGCTCGATCGGCGGCTCGCCGAGCGCCTCCGACATGGATGGTGAGACTTATGGCGACGACCAAGCGGACAGGCGGGCGGAAGAAGGCGAAGGCGACCGAGGTCCTCGAGGAGTACCCGATCAGCGTCGAGGCGGCGACCGAGCGCGACCTCTTCGTCGCCGTCGCGCGCGCCGTCACCGACGCCATGGTGGAGCCGCCAACCGAGCTCGCCGCCACGGTCGCGGTGCAGATCAACCTCGAGGGCAACGGCTGGGCGGACATGGTGATCCACTGGGTGCGCGAGCTGATCGCGGCGCACCAGCAGCGCGGCTACGTCTTCAAGAAGTTCGTCATCCACGAGGTCTCGAAGCACCGCCTGTCGGCGGAGGCGTGGGGCGAGAAGCTGCCGCCCGAGCGGGTCGTGCGGCGCCGTGACGTGCGCGGCGTCCCCTACCACCGGCTCTCGGTCGACCACGACGAGGCGGCCGGCATCTGGCGGGCGGACTTCACCCTCGAGACGGTCGCGGCGAAGTAGGCCCCCTACTGCGGCAGCCGCACCGGCGCGCCCGGCTGGGGCGGCGGCACCGCGGGATCGACCGGCACCTCGCCGATGGAGCGCAGGTCGATCGGCCCGCCCGGCAGGCCGACGGCTCCGCCCGAGACCATCGTCGGCGCCGTGCCCTGCTTGAAGGACTCGTAGATCACCTCGGTGGAGCCGGGCCCGGCCAGAAGCCCCGTCTTCGCGTCGATCCGCGCGAAGACCACCCCGGGCGGCGCCGGCAGGAAGCCCCGGACCGGCGAGCCCTTGAGCGCCTCCTGCATGAAGTCGAGCCAGATCGGCGACGCGGCGCGCGACCCGGTTTCGCCGTTGCCGAGGGTGCGGCTGGTGTCGTCGAAGCCCACCCAGACGCCGGCCACGAGGTCCGGCGTGTAGCCCACGAACCAGGCGTCGACCAGGTCGTTGGTGGTGCCCGTCTTGCCGGCCACCGGCCGGCCGAGCGCCTTGACGCGCTGCGCGGTCCCGTCCTGCACGACGCCGGTCAGCATGTTGGTCATGATGAACGCCGTCTCCGCGCTGATGACCTCGGGGGTGACGACCGGCTGGTTCTCCTCGAGCACGTTGCCGTCGCGGTCGAGCACGCGCGCGACGAAGAGCGGCTCGGGGCGGTTACCCGACGCGGCGAAGACCGCGTAGGCGCGCACCAGCTCGAGCAGCGAGACGCCCGAGGAGCCGAGCGCGAGGGAGAGGTCGCGGTTGAGCGGCGCGGTGATGCCGAGCGTTCGCGCGTAGTCGATGGCGTAGCCGACGCCGATCTGGTCGAGGAGCTTGATGGAGACGAGGTTGCGCGAGTGGGTGAGCGCCTCGCGCAGCGTCGTCGGGCCGTAGAAGCGGCCGTCGAAGTTCTTGGGGCGCCACTGCAGCTCCTCGGTGTCCTCGATGAAGGGCGAGTCGACGATGATCGAGGCGGGCGTGAACCCCTTGGGGCTGTCGAGGGCGGCCGCGTAGACGATCGGCTTGAAGGCCGAGCCGGGCTGCCGGCGCGCCTGGATGGCCCGGTTGAACTGCGAGCGCGAGAAGTCGAGGCCGCCGATCATCGCCCGCACGGCGCCGGTCTGCGGGTCGAGCGCCAGGAGGGCGCCCTGCACCTGCGGCTCCTGCTCGAGCGACGCGATCGCCACGGCGGGCCCCTTCGACCCGCGCTCGGGCTTCGACGGCGGCAGGGAGCGGATGGACACGAGGATCACGTCGCCCGGCTTGAGGACCGTGGTGGCGTCCTTCACCGGGGCGTCGTCCCACCGGACGTCGGGGTTGGGCTTGCGCGCCCAGACCATCTCCTCGAGCGGCAGGCGCGCCGGCACGCTGCCGGCCACCGTCACGTCGGCGCCCTTCGGGTCGACCTTCGTCACGAGCGCCTTGTAGATGATCGGGTCGGACGGCGGGGAGACCTCGACGACGCCGCCGGTCTTCCTCGTCTCCTCGGCGAGGAAGGCCTCCTGGTCGGACGCCTCGGTGAGCCGCTCGAGCGGCCCGCGGTAGCCGATGCGCTTGTCGAGGGCGCGCAGGCCGCGGGCGATCGCCCGTTGCGCGGCTCGCTGCATGTCGAGGTTGGCGCTCGTGTAGACGGTGAGGCCGTCCTTCAGCACCGCGTCGGCGCCGTACTTCTCGTAGAGGTACTGGCGCACGTACTCCGTGTAGTAGGCCGCCGCGCTGAAGTCGTCGAGCGACTTGACCTTGGTGACGAGCGGCGCCTTCTGCGCCTCCTCGGCCTCCGCCGCGGTGATGTAGCCCTCCTCCCGCATGCGGGAGATGACGTAGGCGCGGCGCTCGCGCGTGCGCTCGGGGTTGTTGTAGGGCGAGTAGGTGGCGGGCGCCTGGGGCAGACCGGCCAGGAGGGCCGCCTCGGGGAGGGTCAGGTCCTTCACCTCCTTGCCGAAGTAGGTCTGCGCCGCCGCGCCGACGCCGTAGGCGCCGTGGCCGAGGTAGATCTGGTTGAGGTAGAGGTAGAGGATCTGCTCCTTCGAGAGGTGCTTCTCGAGCCGGTAGGCGAGGATGCCCTGCTTGAGCTTGTAGCGCAGCCGCTCCGCCCAGCTCTTCGCCCGCGCCTCGTCGGCGAGGAAGAAGGTCTTGGCCACCTGCATGGTGATGGTGCTGCCGCCCTGGCGGCGCCCCTCGAAGAGGGTGGCGATGACCGCGCGGACGAGCCCCTTGAAGTCGATGCCCGAGTGCTCGAAGAAGCGCTGGTCCTCGGCGGCCACGAACGCCTGCACGAGGAGCGGCGGGATCTCCGACACCGGCACGACGATGCGGCGCTCGACGAAGAGTTCGCCCATGAGGCGTCCCTCGGCGTCGAGCACGCGCGTGATGATGGGGGGCCTATAATCCTTCTCGACGTCCTGGATGTCGGGCAGGCCGCTCGCCAGGTTCACGTAGAGCGCCCCGCCGACGGCGGTGCCGGCCACGAAGACGAAGAGCAGGAGGATGGCGAGGACGGTGAGCGCGCGCCGCCTGGCAAGCCAGGCCCGCGCATCCGCGATCCGCTCCCGCACGGCGCGAGGGAAGTCCGCCCCATTCATAGGGCGGGGATTCTACGCCCGCCACTTGCCGTTGTCCAGCAGGTAAACCCGTGACTTCGCTCGGTGTCTACGTTCACATCCCGTACTGCCGGACCAAGTGCCCCTACTGCAACTTCGTGGCGGTTCGCGCCCGGGGCGGCGAGGAGGGGCCCTACGTCGAGGCGCTCCTCGCCGAGGTGGCGGCGGCGGCGGCCGGGCCCGACGGCGGCCGGCCGGCGGCAACGGTCTACCTGGGGGGCGGGACCCCGTCCCTGTTCCATCCCCGCGCCATCGCGCGGGTGCTCGAGGCGATCGACCGCGCCTTCCCCATCGAGGCCGGCGCGGAGGTGACGCTCGAGGCCGACCCGGCCACCGTGGACCGCGAGGGGCTCGCCGCCCTGCGCGCGGCCGGCGTGACCCGGCTGTCGATCGGCCTGCAGGCCTTCGACGGCCGGGCGCTCGGGGCGCTCGGGCGGGCCCACAAGGCCGAGGACGGCCCGCGCCTGCTCGCCGATGCTCGCGCGGCCGGGTTCGACACGGTCTCCGTCGACCTGATCTTCGGCGTGCCGGGTCAGACGCTGTCGGACTGGGCGGCCGAGGTGGCGCGCGCCGTCGACGCCGCGCCGGCCCACATCTCCTGCTACGGGCTGACGGTGGAGCCGGGCACCCCCTTCGCGGCCCTCGAGGCGCGCGGCCGCCTCGCGCGCCCCGACGACGCCCTGCAGGCCGACATGTTCCTCCTGGCCGACGAGCGGCTTCGCGCCGCGGGCTACGAGCACTACGAGGTCTCGAACTACGCGCGACCCGGCGCCCGCGCCCGCCACAACGCGGCCTACTGGAACCGGCGCCCCTACCGGGGCTTCGGGGCCGGCGCGCACAGCTTCGAGCCGGCCGCCGGACCGTACGGCACGCGCGCCTGGAACGTCGACGACCCGGCCCTCTACGTGGCGGCGGCCACGGGGCGGGCGGCCGCGCCGGCCGCCACGCCGGACGCACCGGCCCGCGCCGGCGGCGAGGTGCTCGGCCGCGACGAGGCCCGGATGGAGGCGCTGCTCCTCGGCCTGCGGCAGGCCGACGGCCTCGACCTCGAGGACTACGCCCGCCTGGTCGGCGAGCCGATCGAGCGGCACGCGGCCGCGGCGCTCGGGGACCTCGAGTCGAGGGGCCTCGTGACCAGGCGGGACGGCCGCCTGCGCGTCGCCTCGCCAGCCGCCTGGCTCCTCTGCGACGAGATCGTCGCCCGCCTCGCCTGAGCGGCCGCCCCTAGCAAGAACGGGGCCACGACACCCGAATCCTGACGGCCCCGCCTTGACAGCCGGAAGCCGGCTGCGGTAGAAAAGGGCACTGGCACTCGCAGGTGGTGAGTGCCAACCCGCGCTCGGAACCCCTCGATACACAACGGGAACGGCGCGGGTTGGGGTTCCCGACGGGACTCGAGCCCCGTCGTGGGGGCGAAGCGATGAACGAGCCGAGGGGCGAGAAAGGTACGGAACGAATCGGCATCGCACGGTCCCCCGGCGCTCACGATCACTTGACGGAGCGCGATCGCCAGATCCTGCACGCGGTCGTCACCGATTACATCGCCAGCGCCGAGCCGGTCGGCTCGCGCACCATCTCCCGCAAGTACGGTCTCAACCTGTCGCCGGCGTCGGTGCGCAACGTGATGGCCGACCTCGAGGAGGCCGGGTACCTGCAGCAGCCGCACACGTCGGCCGGCCGGATCCCGACGGACAAGGGGTTCCGCTTCTACGTGGACGTGCTCGAGCCGCGGCCGCTGTCGAAGCAGGAGCAGGAGCGCATCCGCAGCCGGTACACCACGGCCCTGGGCGACGGCATGGAGGTGCTGCGCGAGACCTCGCGGCTGCTGTCGGCCTTCTCGAGCCTGGCCGGCCTCGCGGTCGCGCCACGCCTCGAGGCGACGCGGTTCCGGCACATCGAGTTCGTGCGGCTCAGGGAGCGCGACGTTCTCGTGATCCTGGTCACGGACACCGGCGTGGTCCACAACAAGCTCATCCACGTCGACGAGCCGCTGACGCAGGACCGGCTGCACGAGATCTCGAACTACCTGAACAGCGTCATCACGGGGCTCACGCTGAGGCAGGCGCGCGAGCGGCTCCTCGCGGAGATGCGTGCGGAGAAGGCGCTCTACGACCGCCTGTACGCCGAGGCGCAGCTCCTCGCGCAGCGTGCGTTCGAGTCGGCGGAGGTGGCGTCGGAATCCGAGGTCTTCATCGAGGGCAAGCTCTCCATCGCCGAGCAGCCGGAGTTCGCGAGCGTGGAGAAGATGAAGGCCCTCTTCAAGGCCTTCGAGGAGAAGTCGCTCCTCATCAAGCTGATCGACAAGAGCATGCAGGCGCCGGGCCTGCAGATCATCATCGGGCACGAGAGCGAGGCGGACGAGATGGCCGGCTGCAGCCTCATCCTCTCCCACTACACGGTGGGCGACGAGGTGGTCGGCACGCTCGGCGTGATCGGACCGACCCGGATGAACTACTCCCGGGTCATCCCCATCGTGGACTACACCGCCCGCCTCGTGAGCCGGCTGCTCGAGCAGTAAGCGTCCCGCGTGATCGGCCAGGAGGCCGCGGGACGCCGGTCTCGCCCGATCGCCATGAGGTTCCGCCGCAGCCAGGTCCCCCCGGGGCCTGGCTGCGCCTTTTGTGAGTCACAGGAGTCGCCGAGTGAGCACCGAGTCTCCCGATAACCGAGCCGAGCCCGAGGCGCCGCAGGAACTCCCGGAGCGGGCCACCGAGGCGGAGGTCACCCCCGACCCGCTTGCGGAGGCCGAGGCGCGCGCCGCCGCCGCGGAGGCGAAGGCGGCCGAGACGCACGACAAGTACCTGCGGGCTCAGGCGGAGCTCGAGAACGTCCGCAAGCGGGCGCAGCGGGAGCTGGCCGAGGGGATCCGTTACGCCAACGAGCAGCTCGTGCGCGACCTCCTGCCGGCGCTCGACAACCTCGAGCGGGCGCTGGCGGCGGCCCAGGGCGAGGACCCGGTCGTGCGCGCCATCCGTGACGGGGTCGCCCTCACCCAGAGCGAGATCCTCGGCATCCTGAAGAAGTACGGCGTGGCGCCCGTCGAGGCGCTCGGCCGCCCGTTCGACCCGACGGTCCACGAGGCGGTCCAGCGGGTGCCGAGCGCCGAGCCGGAGGGGACCGTGGTCTCGGAGCTGCGGCGGGGGTACACCCTCCACGGCCGTCTGGTCCGTCCGGCCATGGTGGCGGTCGCGATGCCGGCCTCCACCCCGGAACCGGACCAGGAGGGGGGCGGCGGGGAGTCCGCGTGAGCCGGACCACGTCCAACGCGATTGCCTTTCCGCACCCGGTCTGTTAGGAAGGATCACTCCCCGGGGACCAGAGGGACCAGTCGGACGTGAGCCAGAAGCGCGACTACTACGAGGTGCTCGGCGTCTCCCGGGACGCGTCGGCGGAGGAGCTGAAGAAGGCCTACCGTCGTCTGGCTCTCAAGTACCACCCCGACAAGAACCCCGGCAACAAGGAGGCGGAGGAGCGGTTCAAGGAGGTGTCGGAGGCCTACCAGGTCCTCTCCGACGCCGAGAAGCGCCGGGCCTACGACCAGTTCGGGCACATGGGGGCCGAGGCCGGCTTCGGCGGCTTCCGCCCGGGCGACTTCGGGGCCGGCAGCTTCAACGACCTCTTCAACGACCTCTTCGGCGACCTCTTCGGTCAGGCGGCGGGGGGCACCCGCCGCCCGCGCGGGCGGCGCGGCGACGACCTGCGCTACAACCTCGAGCTGTCGTTCGAGCAGGCGGCGTTCGGCACGGAGGTCACCATCCAGGTGCCCCGCCAGACCGAGTGCCCCGCCTGCGGCGGCAGCGGCGCGCGGGCCGGGACGCGTCCGGTGAGCTGCCCGACCTGCCGCGGCCTCGGCCAGGTCCGCTACACCCAGGGCTTCTTCAGCATCAACAAGACCTGCCCGCAGTGCCGGGGCGAGGGGCGCATCGTCGAGCAGCCCTGCCCCGAGTGCCGGGGCGGCGGCCTCGTCCGCGACACCGCCACGCTGGCCGTGAAGATCCCCGCCGGCGTCGAGACCGGCTCGCGCCTCAAGCTCACCGGCGAGGGGGAGCGGGGGGTGCGCGGCGGGCCGCCGGGCGACCTCTACGTCGTCATCTCGGTCAGGCCGCACCCCATCTTCGAGCGGCAGGGGGACGACGTCGTCTGCGAGGTGCCGATCAGCTTCGTGCAGGCCGCGCTCGGGGCGGAGATCGAGGTGCCGACCCTCGACGGCAAGGTCACCCTCAAGGTGCCGCCCGGCACCCAGTCGGGCAAGGTCTTCCGCCTCAAGGGCAAGGGGATCCCCCATCTGTCGGCGTACGGTCGAGGCGATCAGCACGTCGTCATCAAGGTCGAGACCCCGACCGGCCTCAACGCCAAGCAGCGCAAGCTCCTCGAGGAGTTCGCGAAGGCGAGCGACGAGGCGACGCACCCCCTCGGCAAGTCGTTCCTCGACAAGGTGAAGGAACTGTTCGGATGACAGCCCTGCCGCGCCTGGTGGCGGCCCTCCTCGCCGCGCTTCTGTCGGCCGGTTGCCAGACCGCCGGCGCCTCGCCCGGTCGGACCCCGAGCGAGCTTGCGCGGCCGGTGCCGGTTCCGGCCCCAGCCGCCTCCCCCCTCCCCTCGGCCTCGCCGGCCCCTGCCGCCAGGCCTGCGCCGCAGCCGCGGCAGGCGGAGCCGCCGCGCGTGCCGACCGCGCCGGGTCCCGGACCGGTGGCCCAGTTGCCGCCCTCGGACATCCGGTCGGCCCCGATCCCCGAGCCGCAGCCGGCGCCGACGCCCGTGCCGTCGGCCGGGGAGCTTCTGCGGCAGGCCGAAGCGGCGTTCGCGGCGCAGGACCTCGAGCGGGCCCGGTCGCTGTACGACGAGCTCCTCTTCCGCTACCCGACCGATACCCTTGCGG
Organism: Thermodesulfobacteriota bacterium; assembly: GCA_036562265.1. Taxonomy (GTDB): domain Bacteria; phylum DASVDK01; class DASVDK01; order DASVDK01; family DASVDK01; genus DASVDK01. Next base: position 10,331 of record DATCKS010000410.1, read on the forward strand.
CCAGCGCCCTCTTCCGGCTCGGCGAGATCGCCATCAGGCACGAGGACTACGAGACGGCGCGCCGCCGCTTCGAGGAGATGCTCCTCCAGTTCCCGGCCTCGCCGCTCGCCCCCTCCGCGCGGTACCGGCTCGCCTACGCCGACTACCGGCTGCGGCGGATCGAGGACGCCGTCGAGATCCTCAAGGGGCTTACCGCCGGCAGCTCCCTCGATCCGTTCCAGCAGGCGCAGGCCCATCTCCTCCTCGCCCAGGGCTTCGCCGAGATCGGCCGGCCCGTCGAGGCGGCCCGCACCTACGCCCGCCTCCTCGCGCTGTCGCCGCCCGCGCAGTTCCGCACCGAGGCCGACCAGCGCCTCACCGCCCTCCTGGCCGACGACCGTCTCTCGCGCGCCGATCTTGCGGAGCTGGCCGCGACCGGCCCGGGCGTGGTCGCCCCCCTCGCCAGGTTGAGCCTCTCGCGGCGCGCGCTCGAGGAGGGCGATCCCGCCACCGCCGAGCGGCTCGCGCGCGAGGTGCTCGCCTCGCCGCTCCCTGCGGAGGCGCCGCCCGACCTCGCGGCCCGCGCCCAGGCCGCCCTCGACGAGGCGCTCCGCGTGGCGGGCGCAGATCCCGGGGTGGTCGGCGTGGTCCTGCCGCTGTCGGGCCGTTACCAGGCGTTCGGCGAGCGGCTCCTCAACGGGCTCATGCTGGCCGCCGGGGTCTTCGGGGGCGGCCAGCCGGGAGATCCGCCCGTCCGGCTCGCCATCCGCGACAGCGCCGGCGAGCCGTCCGCGGCGGTGCGGGCGGTCGAGGAGCTGGTGGCGCAGGAGCGGGCCATCGCCATCGTGGGGCCGCTCCTCCCCGCCGAGGCCACCGAGGCGGCCAAGACGGCGCAGCGGCTCGCCGTGCCGCTCCTCGCGCTCTCCCAGCGGCCGAAGCTCACCGAGATCGGCCCGTTCGTCTTCAGGCCGTTCACGACCGGCGCCCTCCAGGCGCAGGCCATCGCGCGGCAGGCCATGGAGCGCGAGGGCCTCACGCGCTTCGCCGTCCTCTACCCGAACGACCCCTCGGGGCTCGAGATGCTCGAGGCCTTCAAGGCCGAGGTGCTGGCCCGGGGCGGGGTCATCACCGACGCGATCGGCTTCGAGCCGACGCAGACCGACTTCGGCAAGGAGATCCGGCAGCTCGCCAAGGTGAAGGCGGCGCCGCGCACGCGGCGGCCGCGGCCGGGCGAGGTGACGCCCGGGCTCCAGATCGAGTTCGACGCGCTCTTCATCCCGGCGTACTACGACCGGGTCGCGCTCATCGCGCCGCAGCTCGCCTTCTACGACGTCAAGGGCATCCGGCTCCTCGGCACGGCGGGCTGGAACTCGCTCGACCTCATCCGCGAGGCGCGCGAGTACGTCCAGGGGGCGCTCTTCGTCGACCCGTTCTGGGCCGAGAGCCAGGACCCGCCGATCCGGCAGTTCGTCAGCCGCTTCAAGGCGCAGTTCGACGACACGCCGACGATCCTCGAGGCCCAGGCGTACGACGCCCTGCGGATCCTCATCGACACGCTGAGGCGCGCGCAGCCGGCGTCGCGCGAGGCGCTTCGCCAGGCGCTCTCGCAGGTGCAGGGCTTCCCGGGGCTCACCGGTCCGTTCGCCTTCTCGGCCGAACGCGAACCGATCCGCCCCATGCTCCTCCTCACCATCGAGAACCGCCGCATCCGTCAGGTGAACTGATTGGAGTCAAGAGGGGGGCTCCGCGTCGTCTTCCGGTGACGCTCCGCCCCCCTCCTGACAACCTCCCCTCTCACTCACTCGCTCCTGGCCGGCAAAGCCGGCCCTCCGCTCCAGACGCACTCGGTCGGCCACTGGGTCGCCGAGGCGTGAGAGGGGGCCGGCGAACCGCCCGACGCGGGGCGCCGGCCCCCTGCCGATAACGGCTCCTGCGCACGGTCCTCGGTCCCTGGCGAGGTCGCCGCGGCCTTGCCGCTCCGTCCCCCTCCTGACACGTCGTCAGCGGGCGTGGCGACTCGCGCCGCGGAGGCGGGGCAAGCTCCTCTCGGCGAAGCCGAGCCTCCCTCCAGGAGAACCGCAGCAGCCAGCCGCTTGCGGCCCTGACTCCTCTGGCGGCTCTGCCCGGTCGAAGGCCCTGGGGTTGGAGGCCGCGATACGTATCCGGGCCGGTGGGTGCGCCGGGGGCCCCCCGCGAGATGGGGCGACGCACGGCGCAACGCAGTTGCGCCGGCGGCGGGGGACCCCATCGAGCGGGGGTGGCGTGCCCGCCGGCCTCCGAGCGGCGTGAGGCCTCCCCGCGCGGTCCTGCTCCGTGGCTCGCACGAGGACGGCAGCGCTACGCGCTCGCGGCGCCTCCCGGCGGCGGCTGATGCGGCGACTCGGGCGGCTCCTCGGCCGGGCGCTCGGGGCGCCGGCGGCCGGCGAGCCACGCCACCCAGATGCCGATCTCGTAGAGGATGATCATGGGGACGGCGAAGAGGAGCTGCGACACCAGGTCGGGCGGCGTGACGACGGCGGCGAGGACGAAGATGCCGAACACGGCGTAGCCGCGCACGCGGCGCAGCTTCTCGGCCGTGACGGCGCCGAGTCGCGCGAGGAGGAGGATCGCCACCGGGAACTCGAAGCCGGCGCCGAAGGCGAGGACGAGCTTGCTCGTGAGCGAGAGGTACTCGCTGATCGAGGGGGCGGCCAGCAGGTACGGCGTCTGGAACGAGAGGAAGAAGCGGAACATCTGCGGGAAGGCCACGAAGTAGCAGAACGCGCCCCCCACGATGAACGCGGCGACGGACAGGGCGACGAGCGGCAGCACCACGCGCCGCTCGTTGTCGTAGAGGCCGGGCGCCACGAACGCCCACGCCTGCACGAGCCAGACGGGGCTCGCGAAGAACAGCGCCGAGAAGAACGCGAGCTTCGTGTAGGTCCAGAAGGGCTCGGTGAGCCGCGTGAAGACGATGGGGCTCTCGGGCGGCAGCACCGCGGCGAGCGGCGCGACCAGGAGGGCCACGAGCCGTTCGCTCTGCCAGAAGCAGATGCCGAAGGCGATGCCGATGGCGACGGCCGAGTAGATGAGCCGGATCCGGAGCTCGGCCAGGTGCGCCGTGAAGGGGAGCTTCTCGTCGACCTTCGGGGGCGGGGGAAGGCCGGGTGGACGGATCGGCAGCGTGAACTTCTTCTTCCTGGGCTTCGCGGGAACGCCGCCCGGCGTTCCGCCTGCGGGCACGGTGGGAAGGGTCACGGTCGTCGGCGATCGGCCGGCGGGCTCGGCCCTACGGCGTATGCCAGCGCCGCATCAGGCCGGCTGGACCGGGTCGCTGCCGGGCCGGGACGGCGCCGCGCCGGCGTCGGCCCGTTCCGACGCGTCGTCGGTCCGGGAGGCATCGCGGCCGAAGTCGAGCTCCTCTGCGACGTACTGCGCCGTGCGGTCGCCGGCCGTGTCGTCCGCGCTCGCCGTCTGGTCCGCGGCCGGCGTGTCGAAGGCGCCTTCGGCCGGGTCTCGTCGCGCGGCCGCCTCGTCGGAGCGGTCCGCCGCCTCGACGCCCACGGCCGCCGGCGGCGTGCTGACCGGCGCGCCGGTGGACGGCGTGCTCGTGCCCGGATCGGCCGACGCGGAGGTCGACTCGTAGCGCGGCGGCTCGGCCATGAGGTTGTCCCGCAGCTCGTCCGTGGCCTTGCGGAACTCGTGCATCCCCCTGCCGAGGGCGCGCGCGATCTCCGGGAGTTTCGACGGCCCGAGCACGATCAGCGCGATCACGAGGATCAGCACGAGCTCGGGCATCCCGATGCCGAACATGCGGGTCAGCGTACTGCCCGGCCCCCTGAGAAGTCAAGGCATGTCGCGCCTTTAACGCGCCGTAACCGTTGACCGGCCGGCGCGGCGCGCGCTAGACTCTGACGCTTTCGCGCATGGAACTTCGACACGCCCTCCATCAGGCGCCGGACGCGGGCCAGGGCGACCGGCTCGCCCGCGCGCAGACCGGCCTTGCCGCGCTCCTTTCGGGCGCCGGCACGTCCAGATTTCGGGTCCTTGGCCTCAAGGGATCGGCGATCGCCTTCGTGGCGGCCCTGCTCGCCCGCCGACACGCCGGCCGGCCGCTCCTGCTCGTCACCCCGAGTCAGAAGGAGGCCGCTCGGCTGGCCGAGGACCTGTCGTTCTTCCTCGGCGAGCCGGCCGGCCCGGCCGAAGCGCCCGATCGCACCCGGGTGCGCGTCTTCCCCTCCTGGGACGTGCTGCCGTTCGCCACGCTGTCGCCCCCGTCGGAGATCGTGCACGATCGCGTGGAGGCCCTGGCGCGGCTCTGGGCCTTCGGCCGCGGCGGGCGCAGGGGACCGGCGCCGGTGGTCGTGGTGCCGGTCAAGGCGCTGCTCGAGCGGACGCTCCCGGCGCCGGTGCTGGCGGCGCGCGTGCGGACCCTGCAGGTGGGCGACGAGGTGGACCGGGAGGAGCTGTCCGCGCTCCTCGCCCAGGCCGGCTACGCGCCGGCGCCGATCGTGGAGGACGTCGGCGACTTCAGCATTCGCGGCGGCATCATCGACCTCTTCCCGCCCGGCTATCGCTGGCCTCTGAGGCTCGAGCTCGAGGGGGACACGATCGAGACCATCCGCACGTTCGACCCCCAGTCGCAGCGCTCGCGCGGTCACCTGAGAGCGGTCGATCTGGTGCCGGTGCGGGAGCTGGTCGCGGACGACGCTCGAAGGCGCGAGGCGCGGCGCCGGCTCCGCGAGCGGGCCGACGAGCTCGGCTTCGGCCGCGCCGGCTGGGGTGACGTGGCCGACGCCATCGCCTCGGGCTTCCACATGCCGGGGCTCGAGACCTACCTCCCGGACTTCCACCCCGACGCCTCCACGCTCCTCGACTACGTCCCGGACGACGCGATCCTGATCCGGGTCGACCCGATCGAGATCGACAAGGAGCGGGACGACTACTGGGCCGAGATCCGCCAGGGGCACGAGCAGGCGCGCCGCGAGGGGCGGCCGGTTCCGGACGCGGCGGCGCTCTACGTGGAGCCGGCGGTGCTCGACCGCGCGCTCGAGGCGCGCGGCGGCATCACCGTCGAGCGGGTGGAGATGCTCGAGCCGGCGAGCGCCGACGGCGGGCGTCCGCACGCCGAGGTGGTCCGCCTCGACACGGAGACCAACGAGGGGCTCCGCGCGGCACTCGCCGGCTCGCCGGGCGAGGCGGGGCTGCTTGCGCCGCTGGCCGAGCGGGTGCGCGCCCGCCGGCTCGAGGGCGATCAGGTCCTCCTCGTCTGCCACACGCGGGTGCAGGCGACTCGCCTGGCCGAGCTGCTCGAGCCGTACGGCCTCAGGGCGCAGGTCGAGGAGGGACCGCTCGACCTCGGCGAGATCACCGACGGCTTCAGGCCGGCGCCGGGCGGCCTGCGGATCGTCGTCGGCGGACTCGTCACCGGCTTCAGGTTCCCGGCCCTCGGCCTCACCGCCATCGCCGAGGAGGAGATCTTCGGCGAGCGCCGGCGGCGCCGTCCGGGCGCGGCCCAGGCCGAGCAGCGGGCGGCGGCGTTCCTCTCCTCCCTCGCCGACCTGCGAACCGGCGACATCGTCGTGCACGTCGACCACGGGGTCGGCATCTACCGCGGCCTCGTGAACCTCGAGCTGCAGGGGCTCCGCACCGACTTCCTCCACCTCGAGTACCAGGGGGGCGACAAGCTCTACGTCCCGGTCGACCGGATCAACCTCGTCCAGAAGTACGTCGGCGAGCAGGACGACGAGGCGCCGCCGCGCGTGGACCGCCTCGGCGGCACCGCCTGGGAGCGGGTGAAGAGCCGCGTCAAGGCGTCCATCCGGGAGATGACGAAGGAGCTGCTCGCGCTCTACGCGAAGCGGCAGGTCGTCGAGGCCTACGCCTTCCCGCCTCCCGACCAGACGTACCGCGAGTTCGAGGCGGCCTTCGAGTACGAGGAGACGCCCGACCAGCAGGCGGCCATCGACGAGGTCCTCGCCGATCTCCAGAAGCCCCGGCCGATGGACCGGCTCGTCTGCGGCGACGTGGGCTACGGCAAGACCGAGGTGGCCATCCGCGCCGCCTTCCTGGTCGTCATGGCGGGCAAACAGGTGGCCATCCTCGTGCCGACCACCGTCCTCGCCCAGCAGCACCTCGCCACGTTCACCGCACGCTTCCGCCGGTACCCCATCCGCGTGGAGAGCCTGTCGCGCTTCCGCTCGCCGAAGGAGCAGAAGCGGATCCTCGAGGAGCTCGCCGCGGGCAAGATCGACGTCATCATCGGCACGCACCGGCTCCTCTCGAAGGACGTGCGGTTCAAGGACCTCGGGCTCGTCGTGGTCGACGAGGAGCAGCGCTTCGGCGTCGTCCACAAGGAGAAGCTCAAGCAGCTCCGAACGCAGGTCCACTGCCTCACGATGACCGCCACGCCGATCCCGCGGACGCTCCACATGTCGCTCACCGGCGTGCGCGACCTCTCGGTGATCAACACGCCGCCGGCCGACCGCCTGGCCATCCGCACCTACGTCACGCGCTTCTCGGACGAGACGATCCGCGAGGCGATCATGCGCGAGCTCAAGCGGGGCGGGCA
>DATCKS010000423.1:0-2205 GCA_036562265.1 Thermodesulfobacteriota bacterium
CGCGGCGGCGAAGGAGGTGACGGCCGCGCTCGGCGGGCGGCATCCGGCCGCTCGGTGACCGCGCGGAGCCGGCCGCCAGGGCCGGCCTAGACCGCGGCCCTCGAGTCGAGCCGCTCGGCCCGTCTGAGCCAGGGACGGTCGAGCCGCCGGCGGAACCGGGGCGACTGGCTGATCGTCGATCGCAGCTCCTCGACCGCCTTCTGCGCCCCCGCCCGGTCGCCGAGCGAGAGCCGCAGGGCCGCGAGCCGATAGAGCCCTTCGGCCGAGGAGGCGTTGATGGCGAGGTGCCCCTGGAGCGCCGCCTCGGCCTCGGGCCCGCGCCCCAGGGCGGCCAGCGCCTCTCCGAGCCTGAGGAGGACCTCGCCGTACCGGTGCGTCCGGTCGAGCCGGGCCGAGGCTTCGAGGGCCGGCACCGCGCCCGCGGCATCGCCGGCGCGCAGGCGCGCAAGCCCCAGCAGGAACTGGGCGCCGGGCGAGTCGGGCGCCTTGCGCACCGCGGCTTCGAGGTGGGCCGCCGCGTCCCGCGGTCGCCCCGCCTCCACGAGGAGCTCGCCGAGTTCCATGCGGTCGTCGGCGTTCTCCGGGTTGAGGGCGACCAGCGCGTCGAGCTGCCGGATCCGGGCGCTGCGGCTGAGGAGCCGCGCCGGGTTCGGGAGCCGGTCGCGGAAGACCCACAGGAGGATGGCCGCCGCGACGAGGTACGGGTACTCGAGGACCGCCCGCCAGACGACGCCGAAGAGCAGCCAGTAGAGGAAGAATTCCACACTCAGGGGGTACCGAGCGCCGCGACGCGTGTCAAGGCGGCGTAGCGTGCGCTAGCATGGGGGGATCATGGTCATCCAGGACGCCGTGGCGCTCGTCGCCGACGACCTCAAGGCGGTGGAGCGCGCCTTCAAGGACCACCTCAAGTCCGGCGTCCCGCTCATCGAGCAGATCGGCTCCTATCTCCTCGGCTCCGGCGGGAAGCGCTTCCGTCCCCTCGTCCTCCTCCTGACGGCGCGCGCGTTCGGTCCGCTCGAGGGCCGGCGGCGGGAGCGCGCCATCCTCCTCGCCTCGGTCGTCGAGTTCATCCACACGGCGACCCTCCTGCACGACGACGTCGTCGACAACGCCGACCTCAGGCGCGGAAGCGCCTCGGCCAACGCGGTCTGGGGCAACGAGGCGTCGGTGCTCGTCGGCGACTACATCTTCTCGAAGTCGTTCCGCCTCATGGTGGACGACGGCGACATCCGCATCCTCAAGGTCCTCTCCGACGCGACGACGCAGATGGCCGAGGGGGAGGTCGCGCAGCTCCTGCACACCGCCGACGTGGACCTCACCGAGGAGCAGTACATCTCGGTCGTCATCGGCAAGACCGCCATCCTGCTCGCCGCCGCGTGCCAGACCGGCGCCATCCTGGCCGGCGCCCCCGGGCCTGCCGAGCGCGCCGCGGCCGCGTTCGGCCTCAAGGTCGGCATCGCCTTCCAGCTCATGGACGACTGCCTCGACTACGTCTCGCGGCAGGCGGACCTCGGCAAGCAGGTGGGCAAGGACCTCCAGGAGGGCATGATCACCCTCCCCCTCCTGCACACCCTCCGCTCCTGCACCCCGGCCGAGCGGGAGCGGGTGGCCGCCATCCTCGAGGCCGACGAGGTGGGGGACGCGGAGGTCCACGAGGTGATCGACCTGGTCCTGCGCCACGGCGGCCACACCTACACCCGCCAGCGGGCCGAGGCGTTCGTCGCCGAGGCGCGCGCCCAGCTCGCGGAACTGCCGGCCTCGCCGGCCAGAGACGCCCTCCACGCGCTCGCAGACTACGTGATCACGCGAGATCGGTAGAGTCATCAACATATCGGATTTGCTTCGGTAATTCGCCTCAGGCATCGACAGCGACTGGTCGCCGATCGAGATTTCGCTTGACTGCCCGGGCGGTCTGACCATAGCGTCCATAGGCATCACTCGATCCGTCTCTTCGGAAGGAGACCTCGGTGATGCCGCTGGCTGCCTGCCGCCGCCCCGTCGTCGTCATCCTCGCCCTGCTCCTCGCCGCCCTCACCGTCACGCCGCTTGCCGCGGAGCCCGTACCCGGCGCGGCGCGCGCCGTGTGGCTCGGCACCTCGGCCGGTCTGGTCGGCCTCGACGCCGCCGACGCGACCGTGCTGCTCGAGGTGGCGGAGCCGGACGGGGTGGCGGCCGTCGCGCCCGACGAGCGGCGCGGCGTGGTGT
>DATCKS010000428.1:0-3967 GCA_036562265.1 Thermodesulfobacteriota bacterium
CCCTTGTTTCCACTCTGTTTTCGGCTTCTCCACAGAGTTATCCACACCTGTGGACGGGGCTGTGGATTCCGTCGAGAAGCCGTCGGGGAGAGCCATGGAGAGCCTCTGGGACACCGCCCTCGAGACGCTGCGCCAGACGGTGCCGCCGCAGGCGTTCGAGCTGTGGATCCGGCCGCTTGTGCCGGTGGCCCTCGACGAGGACGCCCTGGACCTCGCCGTCCCGGACGCCTTCTTCGGGGAGGTGGTGGCCGAACGCTTCCGCGACACGATCGAGCGGGCGCTCGCGGCGGCCGGCGGTCGCCCCCTCGCCGTCCGGTTCACGGTCGCCCCAGAGGCCGACGCGGCCCCGGCGCCGGCCGAGCCCGCAGCGGCGCCTTCGGCCCCCCGCAGCGACGCCTCGCTCAACCCCGCGTACACGTTCGAGTCCTTCGTCGTCGGCTCGGGTAACCAGTTCGCGCACGCCGCCTGCCTCGCCGTGGGCCAGGGGACCGGCCGCACGTACAACCCGCTCTTCCTCTACGGCGGCGTCGGCCTGGGCAAGACGCACCTCATCAACGCCATCGGCCACGCCGTCCTCGCACGCCGGCCGACCGCGCGGATCTGCTACGTCTCGGCCGAACGCTTCACGAACGAGCTCATCGCCGCGATCCAGAACAACAAGATGCACGAGTTCAACAACCGCTACCGGAACGCGGCCGACGTGCTCCTCGTGGACGACATCCAGTTCATCGCCGGCAAGGAGCGGACCCAGGAGGCCTTTTTCCACACTTTCAACACCCTCCACGCCGCCGGCAAGCAGATCTGCCTCACCTCCGACCGCTCCCCGAAGGAGATCTCGGGGCTCGAGGAGCGGCTGCGCACCCGCTTCGAGTGGGGCCTCATCGCCGACGTCCAGCCGCCCGACGTGGAAACGAAGGTGGCGATCCTCAAGCGGAAAGCGGCCTCCCAGGGGATCACGCTCCCGGACGACGTCGCGCTCTTCCTCGCCCAGGCCAGCTCCTCGAACATCCGCGAGCTCGAGGGCTTCCTCACCCGCATCTGCGCCATGGCGGAGCTCAAGGGGCAGCCCCTCACCCTCGACGTGGCGCGTCAGGCCCTCCAGGACCTCCTGCCCCGTCGCGAGCGGGAGCTGACGGTCGACGACGTCATCCACGCCGTCGCCAACCACTTCAAGGTTCGGGTGAGCGACCTCAAGGGGGCCCGCAAGCTCCAGGCCTTCACGTTGCCCCGTCAGATGGCGATGTACCTGGCCCGTACCTGCACGAAGGCCTCCTTCCCCGAGATCGGCGACCGCTTCGGCGGCAAGGACCACTCGACCGTGATCCACGCCGTCAACCGGGTGAAGGGGCGCATGGAGGAGGACGCCGAGTTCCGGCGAACCGTGGAGGCCATACGGGCGTCGCTCGAGGCGTGACGGCGGCCCGGCGCCTGCTGTCCGGGGGTTCAGGTGTGGACAACCTCTGGCGAACGGTGGGATTCGCTCGGTGGATCGCCGCGAGGGCGGCGAGTCGTCCACCGCGCCCCCCAGAGGGTCCACAACGGTGTCCACAACTCAACATCTTGATCTAGACTTCATTTTTCCGGGATTCCACACGACCCACACGCCCTGAGACTATGACGGGTTGTACAGGCGTCGGGACCACGACCGCCAGGGAGCGCACGAAGCCATGCCGATGGAGTTCACGATCGACCAGGCCCAGCTCGTTCGAGGCCTCGCGCGGACGCAGAGCATCGTCGAGCGGCGCAGCACCATGCCGATCCTCGCCAACGTCCTCCTCGCCGCGGAGGGGGACGCGCACGGCGGGACGGTCGAGTTCGCCGCGACCGACCTCGAGGTGGGCGTCCGCACGGCCGTGCCGGCCCGGGAGGTCAGGAGCCCGGGTCGGCTGACGCTCGCGGCCAAGAAGCTCTACGAGATCGCCCGCGAGCTGCCGGCCGGCGACGTGCGCATCACGGCGAAGGAGAACCTCTACGCCCAGATCTCCTCGGGCAAGGTCGTCGTCAACCTGGTCGGCCTCTCCCCCGACGAGTTCCCGGCGCTGCCGGCGCGCGAGGGGGCGTCCTTCGGCACGGTCGACGCGGCCGCGATCCGGTCGATGATCGAGCGGACCCTCTACGCGGCCTCGAGCGACGAGACGCGCTACAACCTGAACGGTGTCTACCTCGAGCGGCTGCCCGAAGGGGGCGTCGCGCGCATGGTGGCCACCGACGGTCACCGCCTGGCGCTGATCGACCGGGCGATCGAGGGCGGCCTCGAGGGGCTCACGCGCGGCGTGATCCTCCCGCGCAAGGGGCTCTCGGAGCTGAAGCGGCTCCTCGACGAGTCGGCCGGCGAGGAGGGCGCGGGCCAGCTCAAGGTGGCCATCCGCGAGAACAGCGGCCTCTTCCTCGTCGGCGAGACGCTCCTCGTCATGCGGCTCATCGAGGGGGCGTTCCCGGACTACCGCGCGGTCATTCCGAAGCCGGGCGACAGCGGCGCGCGGGTCGACCGGGAGGCCTTCGCGAGGGCGCTCAGGCGCATCTCCATCGTCTCGGCGGAGAAGTCGCGCTCGGTCAAGCTCTCGCTCAAGCCGGGGCTGCTCGAGGTCTCGACGACCAACCCCGACCTCGGCGAGGCGCGGGAGGAGCTGGCGGTCGAGTACGCCGGCCGGCCGCTCCAGGTCGGCTTCAACGCCCGCTACCTGCTCGACTTCCTCGGCGCCGTCGACGCCGACACCGTGATCCTCGACCTGACCGACGAGACGAGCCCGGGGCTCCTTCGGGGCGCCGGCGTCGAGGGGCACCTCGGCGTCATCATGCCGATGAGGATCTGACGTCGCCCCGGCGCCGGCGGTCCGGATACCGGAGGACGGGGCCCCGCCGGGACGGGGTGGGGCGGGCGGCGGGTGGCCGCACTCGAGGCGAACGACGTTGCGTCTGACCCGACTCTCGCTCACCGACTTCCGCAACTACCGGACGGCCACGCTCGAGCTGCCGGCCGGCGTGAGCGTCTTCGTCGGCGCCAACGCGCAGGGCAAGACGAACCTGCTCGAGGCGATCTATCTCCTCGGCACCTACAAGTCGTTCAAGACCTCGCACAACCGCGACCTCATCCGGATGGGCGCCGAGCAGGCGGTCGTCGCCGGCACGGTCGACGGCGGCGGGATCAGCCGGGACCTCGAGGTCACGCTCACCCCGACCGGCCGGCGCGCCCGCGTGAACCGCAAGGCGGTCCGGCGGCTCGAGGACTTCTTCGGCGCCTGTCCCATCATCCTCTTCGCGCCCGAGGACCTCTCCCTCGTCAAGGGCCCGCCGGCGCTGCGCCGGCGCTTCCTCGACCGCGCGATCTTCACCGGCTGGCCGGGGTACCTGCCGGCCCTGCAGGCGTATCTAGGCGCCGTCCAGCAGAAGCAGGCGCTCCTGCGCGCCGCGCCGCACATGGGGCTCGCGGCCGACGCCACACGCGAGGCGTGGGACGCGGCGCTCGTCCGGCACGGCGTCGAGGTGATCCGGCGGCGCGCCCGACTCGTCGCCGAGCTGGCCCCCTTCCTGGCCGCGGCCTACCGGGGCCTCGCCGGCCCTGCGGCGGGCGAGGCGACGCTCACCTACCGGCCGGGCGCCCGGGTCGACCCGGCCGCGCCGCAGGAGGAGCTCGAGGCGGCGCTCTCGGCGGCGGTGGCGGCGGCGGCGGCCGAGGAGCGGCGCCGGGGCGTCGTGCTCGTGGGGCCGCACCGCGACGACCTCCTCCTCGCTCTCGACGGGCGCGACCTCAGGCTCTACGGCTCCCAGGGGGAGCAGCGCAGCTTCGTCGTCGCCCTCAAGCTCGCCGAGCTGGCGCTCCTCACCGAACGGCTCGGCACGCCACCTCTCTTCCTGCTCGACGACGTCGCCTCGGAGCTCGACGCGGCGAGGCGGCGCGGTCTCGTCGAGTCGCTCGCCGCCGCGGGGGCGCAGGTCTTCCTCACGACGACCGAGCTCGACCCCGAGA
>DATCKS010000429.1:0-1645 GCA_036562265.1 Thermodesulfobacteriota bacterium
CTCGGCCGCGGCCGCGATGACGATGCGGCCGTCGCCCGATCCGAGGTCGTAAACCACGTCCCGCGCGGTGACCTCCGCCAGGTCGAGCATCGCCGCCACGACCGCGGGCGGCGTCCCCACGTAGGGCGCGTCCTGCTGCGGCTCGGGCGCCTCGTGCGGGCGGGGCGCCCCGACCGGGACCGGAAGCTGGACGCAGGCGGCGACGAGCACGGCGAGCAGGGCTGGAGCAAGCCTTCGCATGCCCGTATGGTAACGGCTCCGCCGCCGTCGCGACATCCCGCCGCGCCACACACCCGTCGCGCTACGATGAAGGGCGCACCGCATGACGCCACCGACCCGCGCGCCCGCACGTCTCCGGCACGGCCTCGCCGCCGTGCCGATCCACCTCATCGCCGAGCAGCTCTACTGCGAGCGCAAGGTCGACCTGGCGCTCGACTTCCCGGAGGTCGAGCGCCCCACGGCCGAGGTCGAGGCCGGAGCGACCGGGCACGCGGCGCTCGCGGCCGCGGCCGAGCCGATCGCACCGGCCGACCTCGACGCCCTCGTCGAGGCGGGCTATGCCGTGCGTCTGCACGAGTACCGGTTCCGCGGCGAATTCGACGGCGTGCCGATCGTCGGGCGGCCGGACGCCGTCTTCCTGAGCGGGCGGACCGCCGATCTCGTGCTCGAGTTCAAGTTCTCCGCGTGGCGACGGCCGTTCCCGTCGCACCGGCTCCAGCTCCTCGCCTACGGCCTCCTGCTCGGACAGGGTGGGTACGACGTGTCCCGGCTCGTCTGCGGCGTCCTGATGCTGCCGCCGGGGGCGAGCGCCGCGGCGCTCGCGGAGGCGGACTACGCGGTGTGCGCCGCCCACGCGTCCCACCTGGCGGCGCGCCGGAGGCCGGGTGGGCCGGACGTGACGGCGGCGCCCGAGGCAGTGGCGGGCGGCACGCTCTCCCTCTTCCCCTACGACGCGGCGGAGGCGGCGAGGCGGCTCGGCTGGGCGGTGGCGTTCTGGAAGGGACGGCGGCCGGCGCGGCTGGCCGACAACCCGAGCAAGTGCCGCCGGTGCGTGTTCATGGAGGTGAAGCTGTGCGGCGGAACACGGACGCGTTGACACGGTTCTTTCAGGGGGTGACGCGCGAGGCGTACGGGGAGCTCGGCATCCGCGACGAGACGCTCGCCGGGTACGTGGCCGACCTCCTCGTCCGGTTCGCGCGGACCGACGGGCTCTACCGGCTGCGCGACCCCGGCGGTCGCCGGATCGACACGATCGTGGAGATGCTCCTCGAGATCGGCCGCGTCGAGCCCGGGGTCGCCTCGCACCCCGAGCGCGAGCGGGAGATCCGCCGTCACATCGGCGACTACGCCCTCTTCATGTCCGGCCTCTTCCCCGAGTACGTGGCCCGCCGGGGAGGGCTCGACTACTTCCACGAGCAGGGGCGGCGGGCGTACCGGAGCGTCTTCGAGCACGACCGGGCCCGCTACCGCCCGGGGGCCGTGCTCTTCGGCGCCCTGGCGGCCGACTTCCCCCGGCACGCCGGCGCCCTCACGTACATGCGCCAGGTCCACTTCCCGCGCCACTCGCAGGGCGAGGTCGGCCTCGTCCTCCGCGACCTCCTCTCCTGACCCGGGGGTCAGGCCTTTCCATTTTCCATGGGGTCAG
>DATCKS010000068.1:0-11738 GCA_036562265.1 Thermodesulfobacteriota bacterium
GCACGGTCCTGATCGACGGCCGGGCGATGCGCTCCTGCGTTCTGCCGCTCCGCGCGGTCGGCAGCGCCGAGGTCACGACGCTCGAGGGGCTCGGCACCCTCGAGCGGCCCCACCCGCTGCAGCGCGCCTTCGTCGAGGAGCAGGCGGCCCAGTGCGGCTACTGCATCAACGGCATGATCATGACCGCGAAGGCGTTCCTCGACCGCAACCGGGCGCCGTCGGAGGCCGACATCCGTCGGGCCCTCGCCGGCAACCTCTGCCGCTGCGGCACGCACAACCGCATCGTCCGCGCCGTGCAGCGCGCGGCCAGGGAGATGGCGTCGTGAGGCCGCCGGCGGTGACCCGACGCGAGGTCGGCAAGGCGGTGGGCGGCCTGCTCCTGGCCTTCAGCCTCTCGCCCGGTCCGGCGCCGGCCCGGGCGGCGGCGCTGCGGCTATCCGGGAGCCTCGGTCGCACGCCGGCGCTCGACGCCTGGATCCGTGTCGCCCCCGACGGGACGGTGACGGTCTTCACCGGCAAGGTCGAGCTGGGGCAGGGGATCCTGACGGCGCTCGCCCAGATCGCCGCCGACGAGCTGGACGTGGCGATCGAGCGGGTGCGCGTGGTGTCGGCCGACACCGCCCGCACGCCGGACGAGGGGTACACCGCCGGCTCGATGTCGGTCGAGACCAGCGGCGCGGCGCTCAGGCAGGCGGCGGCCGAAGTCCGGCGGATCCTGCTCGACCTCGCCGCCGAGCGGCTGTCGGTGCCGGTCGAGCGGCTCGAGGTGGACGACGGCGCCATCACCGTCCGGGGGAGCGGCACCCGGACCAGCTACTGGGCGCTCGCGAACGACGTCCGGCTCCACCGCGAGGCGACCGGGGCGGCGAGGCCCAAGCCGCCGTCGCGCCACCGGCTGGTCGGGCGATCGGTGCCGAGGCTCGACATCCCGCGCAAGGTGACGGGCGGCGCAAGCTACGTGCACGACCTGCGGCTGCCCGGCATGCTCTTCGGTCGGGTCTGCCGTCCGCCGAGCTTCGGCGCGAGGCTCCTCTCGGTCGACGAGGCGGCAGTGCGTGCCATGCCGGGCGTCGTCGCCCTGGTGCGCGACGGCGACTTCCTCGCCGTGGCCGCGGAGCGCGAGGAGCAGGCGATCGCCGCGGTGGAGCGGCTGCGCCAGGCGGCCCGGTGGCGGGAGGCGCCGACGCTTCCCGAGCCGGCGGCCATCCACGACTACCTGAAGGCGCTGCCGGCCACCGACACCGTCGTCGGGGAGAAGAACGGCGCCGCGCCGCCGGCGGTGCGGTGGCTCACCGCCACCTACCGGAAGCCGTACCTGGCGCACGCGTCGATGGGCCCCTCCTGCGCGGTCGCGCAGTTCCGCGACGGGACGCTGACGGTCTGGACGCACTCCCAGGGCCCGTTCCCGCTCCGGCGCGAGCTGGCCACGGTGCTCCGGCTGCCGGAGTCGCGCATCCGCGTCGTCCACACCGAGGGGGCCGGCTGCTACGGCCACAACGGCGCGGACGACGCGGCGCTCGATGCGGCGCTCCTGGCGCGCGCCACCTCCGGGCGGCCGGTCAAGCTCCAGTGGATGCGCGACGACGAGTTCGGCTGGGAGCCGCTCGGCCCGGCGATGACCATGACGGTCCGCGCAGGGCTCGACGCCGCGGGATCGATCGTCGACTGGACGTACGAACTCTGGAGCCCGCCCCACAGCACCCGTCCGGGCGGCCGGGGAGGGAGCAACCTCCTGGCGGCCTGGCACCTCGCCGAGCCGCTCGCGGCGCCGCTGCCGGTGAACGTTCCGCAGCCGGCCGGCGCGAGCGACCGCAACGCGGTCCCGCTCTACGACTTCCCGCGCCAGCGGGTGGTCAACCACTTCCTGCCGCGCACGCCGATCCGCACCTCGGCGCTCCGCACGCTCGGCGCCTACGCCAACGTCTTCGCCATCGAGTCGTTCATGGACGAACTCGCCGCGGCGGCCGGGGCCGATCCGGTCGAGTTCCGCCTGCGGCACCTCGGGGACGAGCGCGCGAAGGCGGTGATCCGCGCGGCGGCCGATCGCGCCGCATGGCGCCCGGGCGAGACGGGCGACGGCCGCCGGGGCCGGGGCGTCGGCTTCGCCCGGTACAAGAACCTGCAGTGCTACGTGGCGGTGATCGCCGACGTCGAGGTCGACCGCGCGAGCGGCGAGGTGCGCGTGCCGCAGATCGTCGCCGCGGTCGATGCGGGGCAGGTCGTCAACCCCGACGGCCTGGTCAACCAGATCGAGGGGGGGATCGTCCAGTCGACGAGCTGGACCCTCAAGGAGCAGGTGACCTTCGACCGGCAGCGCGTCACCTCGCGCGACTGGAACAGCTACCCGATCCTCACCTTCCCCGAGGTGCCGCGGGTCGACGTGGTCGTCCTGAACCGGCCGGACGAGCGGCCGCTCGGCGCCGGCGAGGGGTCGCAGGCGCCGACGGCTGCCGCGATCGCCAACGCCGTCTTCCACGCGACCGGCACGCGCGTCCGGGACCTGCCGATCACGCCGGAGAAGCTCCGCCGGCCGTCGCAGTGAGGCGCGGCGCCCGCCCGGGCGCCGCGGGAGTCCAGGCCGCTCAGAGCAAGGGCGAGCAGAGGCGCGCCGCCGAGTCGGCGAAGCGCGAGACGAGCGGCCGCGCCTCGTACGCCGACGCGGAGAACGGCTCGCAGTGCCGGAGGTCCTCCGCGAAGTCCGCCTCGAGGTCGCGCGCCACCCGCGGGTCGTAGATCACGAGGTTGGTCTCGTAGTTGATCGCGAAGCTGCGGATGTCCATGTTGGCCGACCCGATCGAGCAGACGGTCGAGTCGACGCAGACGGTCTTCGCGTGGAAGTAGGCGCCCTGGTAGAGGAGCACCTGGACGCCGGCCCGGGCCATGTCGAGGGCGTAGGTCATGCCGGCGCGGTAGGCCGGCGAGATCTCGGCGCCGCGCGGGGCGATCATCACCCGGACGTCGACGCCGGCCAGGGCCACCGTCTTCATCGTCTCGGCGAGGCTCTCGTCGAGGATGAGGAACGGCGACTGGATGTAGACGTGGCGGCGGGCCATGCCGACCATCGCCAGGTACGACAGCCGGATCGCCTTCCAGCGTGAGTCGGGGCCGGCGCTCACCACCTGGATCGGCAACGTCGGCAGGCCGTCCGGCGGCGCGGGGAAGTGCCGGTCGTCGAAGAGGACCTCCCCGGTCGTGTTGTGCCACATCGTCGCGAAGACCGCCTGCAGGAGCGACGCCGCCTCCCCTTCGACCCTCGCGTGCGTGTCGCGCCATCCGGTGAACCCGTCGGGGCCGGTGAGGTGCTTCTCGGTGATGTTGAGGCCGCCCGAGTAGGCGACCGTGCCGTCGATGACCGCGATCTTCCGGTGGTTGCGGTAGCTCAGCGTGTGGAGCTGGTAAAGGGGGGAAAACGGCTGGATCCGGATCCCCGCGCGCCGAAGCCGCCTGACGTACGAGGGGCGGAGCATCGTCAGGCTGCCGACCGGGTCGTAGAGGATCCGGACCGCGACGCCGCGATCGACCGCCTCCGCGAGGCGCTCGGCCAGGGCCTCGGTGAACGGATCGGACGCCCACTCGTAGTAGAGCAGGTGCACCGACCGGGTGGCGGCCCGGATGTCCGCGACGAGCCGGGGGTACTTCTCGGCGGCGTTCCTGAGGACCTCGAGCCGGTTCGACCGCGTGAGGGGCGACCGCGCGGTTGCCCAGAGCATCGTGGCGAGCCTCGCGTACGCGGCGGCGGGGCCGGCGGCGAGGGTCTGCAGCCGATCGGGCTGCTCCGCGATCACCCTGGCCGAGCGGCCGGCGAGCGCCGTCCCCTCGATCAGCTTCGTGAGCGATCGCTCCCGGCTGAAGACGTGCCGGCTCTGCCCGAACATGAGGTAGACCGCGAGGCCGCCGATCGGGAAGAGCAGGAAGAGGAACAGCCAGGCGAAGGTCGACTGCGGGCTGCGGTTCTCGAGGATCAGGAACGCGGCGACGCTCAGCGCGTACGCCCCCGCGACCGCCGTGACGACGGTCGTCCACGACACGCCCGCGGCAAGCTCACCCAGGTCGATGGCCACCATCCCGGCGGGCGTGCCGTTGCACGGACCGGTGGAAAATGCCGGTGGATCTCCACGGGTCCGGCGCGGGGTCGCCCCCGAGGGGACGCCCCGCGCCGGTCCGCCTGGCGGTGGGGACCGCTCGCCCGGCAGGGACCCGGGCGACGGCTCAGTGGCCGCCCCCGGCCACCTGCTTCGGGCTGCCGACCCTGATCAGGCCGACCGCGCCCTTCTCGGCGTCGGCGAAGGCGTGGGTTACGAACGGGTAGTGCCCCTCGCCGCTCGGCCCGGCGGCGAGGACGGTCTCGAAGACGGCGCCGCCTCCGGCCGGGATGCTGTAGGTCTGGACCTTCTCGATCCACTGGTCGGGATTGCCGCCCGGGTAGACCCGGTCGAACACGGCGCCGACGATGTGGAAGTCGCTGCGGAACGACGGGCCGGCGTTCACGACGAAGAAGCGGACCCGGTCGCCCACGCCGACCGCGAGCGGCTCGGTCTTGTACTGGAACGCCTTCCCGTTGAAGACGACGTAGCTCGCGTCCTTGTCGAGGGCGGCCTCGACGTCCGGCTGCTTCGCGCCGCCCGGCTGGCCGTCCTTCGCGTAGAACTCGCTCTGCACGAGGACGAACTCGTGGTCGGCCTCCGTGCCCCAGCCGTCCTTGGGGTCGACGATGATCGCCAGGTACATCCCCTGCATGATGTGCATCAGCACCGGCGGGGTGCCGCAGTGCACGAGGTAGGCGCCCGGGTCGCGCGCCGTGAACTCGAACTCGAGCTGCTCGCCCGGCATGATCGTCCGGTAGGCGAGGTCGGGCGCGATGCGCGCGCTGTGGAAGTCGATCGAGTGCGGCATCGGCGACTCGTTGACGAGCGTGATCCGCACGAGGTCGCCTTCGCGGACGCGGATGACCGGACCGGGAACCGTCCCGCCGAACGTCCAGCCGTCGTAGGTCACGCCGTCGGCGATCTCGATCGTCTCGTGCGTGATGGGGATCCGGAACGCCTTGATCGGCGCCGCGGACGCCGGCTCGAGGCGGGCGGGGAAGGCGGGCTTCGTCGGGGTGACGGTCTTGCCGAAGTCGACGTACTCGACGACCGGCGCCCGGTCTGCGCCGACCGCCCCGTAAGCCCCCGCGCCGAGGGCGGAGGCGATGACGACGGCCGCGAGGAGCTTCATGGTCGACATCGTACCCTCCAGGTTACGGGCCTTCTGCCCGGGTGGACAGGGACACCGTACCGGCGCGAGGGGGAGGGCGTCTGTCGGGGAGCGGAGGAAGTCGCTGTCGTCGAAGTGCGGAAGCTGACGTCGGGCGACACCCGACGGGACGGCCGGTGGTGTAGGGGATCTCCCGACGGGCCGGGCCTGGGCCCCTCAGTCCGCCTTGAGGAGGCCGGTCCGCAACGCGAACCGGACCAGCTCCGAGCGGTGGTGGAGGCCGAGCTTCTCCATGATGCGCGAGCGGTAGGTGTCGACCGTCTTGGGGGAGATGAAGAGCCGCTCGCCGATCTCGGCCGAGCTGTAGCCCTCGGCCGTGAGCCCGAGGACGGTGCGCTCGCGGTCGCTCAGGCGGTCGAGCGGGCTCGCCTCGGCGGCCGACGCCCCGGCCATGTAGCCCTGCAGGAGGAGGCGGGCCGCGCTCGGGTAGAGGAAGACCTCGCCGCGGGCGACGGTGCGGATCGCCTCGATGAGGTCCTCGTCGGCGCTGGTCTTGGTGACGTAGCCGCTGCCGCCCGCCTGGAGCACCGGCATGAGGTACTCCTGCTCGGCGTGCACGGTGAGGACCAGGACCTTCGTCCCCATCCCCAGGCCCGCGATCCGGCGGGTCGCCTCGAGGCCCCCCAGGCCCGGCATGGAGAGGTCCATCACCACCACGTCGGGCCGGAGCGCGCGGACCCGCTCGATCGCCTCCTCGCCGGTCGCGGCCTCGCCCACGACCGTCATGTCCCCTTCGGCCTCGAGGAGGGCCCTAAGGCCGGCGCGCAGCACCGTGTGGTCGTCGGCCAAGAGGACGCGAATCGGATCAGACATGGCGACCTCCCACGTCGACCGGGACCTCGACGCGGATCCGCGTCCCGGCTCCCGGTGCGCTGTCGATCTCGACCCGACCGCCCACGTAGGCGGCTCGCTCCCGCATGCCGAAGAGCCCGAGCCCTCGCCCCTCGGGGCCGACCGCGTCGTCGAGCCGGAAGCCGCGGCCGCGGTCCTCCACGATCGCCGCGACGGCTCCCGCCGCCCGTTCGACCCGGACGCGTGCCTCGCGCGCTCCGGCGTGCCGCGCGACGTTCGAGAGCGCCTCCTGCACGATCCGGTAGAGGGCCAGCTCCGCGTCGGGCGCAAGGAGACCGTCGACCGGGTCGGCCTCCACCTCGACGCGCAGCCCGGCCGCGTCCCCGAGCGACCGCGCGTGGGCGGCGATGGCGGGGACGAGGCCCAGCTCGTCGAGGGCGGGGGGCCTGAGGCCCCGCGCGAAGCGCCGGATCCCCTCGATCGCCGCCGCGATCTCGCGGCGCGCCTCCTCGAGCAGGGCCTCGCGGGCCGCCGGATCGTCGGCCCGCCGCGCGAGGCGCAGCCGGATGAGGAGCGCGGCCAGCGCCTGGGCCGTCTCGTCGTGCAGCTCGCGGGCGATCCGCTTGCGCTCCTCCTCCTGGGCGTGGAGCGCGCGGGCGGCGATCTCCCCGAGCCGCCGCCGGTACGCCTCGAGCGCGTCGAGCATGTCGTTGATGGTCGCGGTGAGCTTCTCGAGCGTGGCGTCGGCGAGCGGCGAGCGCGGCGCGCGGGCGTCGAGTTCCCCGCGGCGAACCCGCTCGGCCGTCCGCTCGAGGTGCCGCAGCGGCGCGAGGGCGAGCCGCAGGACGACCGCGTTGACCAGGACGCTCACGACGACGCCGGCCAGGGCGAAGAGACCGACCAGCTCGAACGTCGACCGGCCGGGCGCGGCGCGGACGAACTCGGCGGTCAGGGCGGTCCCCGCGACCGCGCCGAGGATCACGACCGCGGCGTTGGCGACCAGGAGCTTGTAGAAGAGCGGAAGGCCGAGGAGCGCCCGGACGAGGGACGGCCGGGCCGCGACGCCCGTGGAGGGTCCGGCGCGTGTCGGAGCCGGCGAGTCGGGCACGACCGTGACTGTAGCGCCGGCAGCCCCGTCGGGGCCACCCGCGGCCCTGCCGCTCAGCGGCCGAAGAACGCAGCGTTCTTCTGGATGTACTCCTTCCACTGGGGCGGCACCTGGTCCTCGGGGTAGATCGCGTTGACGGGACACACCGGCTCGCAGGCGCCGCAGTCGATGCACTCGACCGGGTCGATGTAGTACATCGGCTCCTCGTCGGTCGAGTGGATGCAGTCGACCGGGCAGATGTCGACGCAGGCCTTGTCCTTGACGCCGATGCAGGGCTCGGTGATGACGTACGCCATGGCAGCCTCCAGGCCTCGCATTGTCGCGTGCCCCGGGACGCGGCGCCTTGACCTGTATCAAGGCGGAGAGGCGGCGTGCCGTGGAAGATGGCGGCCATGATTCCGCTCGCACGCCTTCACGGTTTCCCGGCGCCGGCGCCGGACTTCTCCGACCCGATCGGCCTCCTGATCCACTGTCACGCCCGGATCGAGTCGCGGCTCGACGCGCTCGAGCGGGCGGGTGAGTTGCTCCCGCGCGCCCCGCGCGCCGTGCTCGCGTCCCTCTTCGGGGAGGTCGACGCGGCCGTGCAGCACTTCGCCGTGGCCGGCGTCCTCCACACGCAGGACGAGGAGGTGTCGCTCTTCCCCAGGCTCAGGCGCCGCGACCAGGCCGCCGGCGACGACGCGCTCGCCGCGGTCGCGGGGCTCGAGGCCGAGCACCGCACGGCCGAGACGGTTCACCGCGACCTCGACGCCCTCGTCGGCCGCATCCCGCGCGACGGGTCGGCCGGCGCGGACGAGATCGAGCGTTTCCGCGAGCTGACCGGCCGCCTGAGAAGCCTCTACGCGCCGCACATCCGGCTCGAGAACACGGTCGTCTTCCCGATCGCGGCCCGCGTCCTCGGACCGGAGGACCTGGGGGCGATCGGAGCCGAGATGCGGGAGCGGCGCCGGCCGCTCCTGGGAGCGTGACGGCCGCACGCCCGCCCACGAACCTGTGGTATGCTGGCCAAAACGACGTCGCGATCGCGCTGCGCGGGAGGTCACCTCGTGGACAAGGCACCGCGTAACCCGATGTCGTGGCTCCGAGGGCTCGCCTGGGCCGTCCTCGCCCTGATGCTCCTCGCGGCCCTCTACAGCGCCTGGATCACGGTGACGAACTACCACCGGATCGGCGTGTGAGCGGGCGGCCATGACGCGTCGTAGCGCCCGGCGCTTCTTCTACATCGGGACCGCGCTGAGCGTCCTGGTCTTCGTCGCCCTCACGATCGACAGTCACCGGCAGTTCCCGACGCTGACGAACGAGGCGGACCTCACGCCGTCGGTCGTCGCGGGCAAGAACGTCTGGCACGCGAAGAACTGCATCAACTGCCACACGATCCTCGGCGAGGGGGCGTACTACGCGCCCGACCTCACCAAGATCGCGCAACTGCGGGGCGACGCGTACCTGCGGGAGTTCCTCAAGGACCCGTCGCGCTTCTACTCGGAGGAGCGCGACGGCCGGCTCATGCCCAACCCGAACCTCTCGGACCAGGAGATCACCGACCTGATCGCCTTCCTCACGTGGGTGAGCCGGATCGACACCCAGGGCTGGCCGCCCCGTCCGATCCTCGTGCGCGGCAGCGCCATCCCGGGCGCCAACATCGGCGGCGCGGCGCCGGCCGCCGCCTCGGACGACCCGGTCGCCCTCGGGCAGGCGCTCTTCAACGCCCAGACGACCGGCTGCGCCGCCTGCCACTCGATCGCGCCCGGCGTGAACCTCGTGGGGCCGACGCTGGCCGGCATCGGCGCGCGGGCCGAGGAGCGGATCCGCGCCGGGGACTACGGCGGGAAGGCGACCGACGCGGCCGGCTACATCCGCGAGTCGATCGTCGACCCGAACGCGTACGTGCTGACCGGCGTGACCTACTCCTCGGGCGGCCGGTCGCTCATGCCGGCCCATTACAACACGTTGCTCACGCCGGAGCAGATCGATCAGCTCGTCGCCTACCTCATGACCCTGAAGTGAGAGGTCCGGCCCATGCGTTACGCCTCCCAGCGCGTCGCCTATCCGTACTTCGCGGTGGCGCTCCTCCTCTTCGGCCTCCAGATGGTGTTCGGCCTGCTGATGGCGGCCAAGTACCTCGGTCCGGACCCGCTGATCGACGTGCTCCCCTTCGACCGGGCCAAGGCGATCCACACGAACCTCCTCATCGTGTGGCTCCTCGTCGGCTTCATGGGGGGCGCCTACTGGGTCGTCCCCGAGGAGTCGCGGACGGAACTCTGGAGCCCGCGCCTCGCCTACTTCAACCTGGCGCTCTTCACCGCGGCCGGCGTCGTCGCCGTCGTCGGCTACCTCTTCGGCTGGACCGCCGGCAACAAGCTCCTCGAGCAGCCGCTGCCGATCAAGCTCGTGATCGTCGTCGTCATGGTCCTCTTCGCGCTCAACCTGATCATGACGATCTGGCGGGCGCGCCGGCTCACGACGACCGAAGGGGTGCTCGTGGCGGGGCTCCTCCTGGCGGCGGTCCTCTACCTGCCGGCGCTGATCGAGTTCGACAACTACACGGTCGCCGCCGTCTACCGCTGGTGGACCGTCCACCTCTGGGTCGAGGGGGTCTGGGAGATGATCCAGGCCGGGCTCCTCGCGTTCCTCCTGATCCGGCTCTCGGGCGTCGACCGCGAGGTGATGGAGAAGTGGCTCTACGTGATCGTCGGGCTCACGTTCATCTCCGGCGTCCTCGGCACGGCGCACCACTACTACTGGCTCGGCGTGCCGGGGTACTGGCTGCCGATCGGCAGCTTCTTCAGCGCCCTCGAGCCGCTCGTCTTCCTCGGCATGGCGATGTACGCGTACTACGCCATCCGCCGCTCGGGCCTCGCCCACCCCAATCGCCTCGCGCTGCACTGGACGATCGGCAGCACCGTCTTCTCGGCGCTCGGCGCCGGCGTGCTCGGTCTCGCCCACACGTGGGCGGGCGTCAACAAGTGGACCCACGGGACGCACATCACGTCGATGCACGGCCACATGGCCTTCTTCGGCGCCTACGTGATGATCGTCCTCGCCATGGTTACCTACGCCCTGCCGGGACTCACCGGCAGCCGTGACGAGGACCGCGAGAACGGCGTCGGCCTCTGGGCCTTCTGGCTGCAGTCGGGCGGCATGTTCGGCATGACGATGGCATTCGCCGCGGCCGGCATGACGCAGACCTACCTCGAGCGGATCCTCGGCATCGGCTACCTCGACACCCAGGCGAAGCTCCAGGTGCACTTCATCATGCTCGTCATCACCGGGTCGATCTTCGTCCTGGGCGTCGCGCTCTTCCTCTGGGACTTCTTCTTCCTCGCCGGCCGTCCCGTGACGGCCGCGTCTCAGGCGCGGCCGCCCGGCGCCGCGGCGGTGCGGGCGTGAGCCAGGCCCATCGGGAGCCGTTCTACCTGCCCCAGGGGCGGGAGGTCGACGTCTTCGAGGTCTGCCACCGCCGCGGCCTGCCGGTCCTCCTCAAGGGCCCGACCGGCTGCGGCAAGACCCGCTTCGTCCAGTACATGGCGTGGCGGCTCGGCCGCCCGCTCGTGACGGTCGCCTGCCACGACGACCTGTCGGCGAGCGACCTGACGGGGCGTTACCTGATCAAAGGGGGGGAGACCGTCTGGCAGGACGGCCCGCTCGCGCGCGCCGTCCGCACGGGGGCGATCTGCTACCTCGACGAGGTGGTCGAGGCGCGCCAGGACACCGTCGTCGTGATCCACCCGCTCACCGACGACCGCCGGATCCTGCCGATCGAGAAGACGGGGGAGACGGTCGAGGCGGCCGAGGGCTTCCAGCTCGTCGTCTCCTACAACCCCGGCTACCAGCACGTCCTCAAGGACCTCAAGCCGAGCACCCGGCAGCGCTTCGTCGCGATCGAACTCGGCGTCCCCGAGCCGGCGCGCGAGACCGAGATCGTCGCACACGAGGGGGGCGTCGACCGGGCGACCGCGGCGGCGCTCGTGGCCCTCGCCGGGCGGGTCCGCGCGCTGCGCGACCGGGGCCTCGCCGAGGGGCCCGGCACCCGCGTCCTCGTCGCGGCGGCGCGGCTGGCGAGCGGCGGGGTCCCGCTCAGGCTCGCCTGCCGCACGGCGCTCGCGGCGTCCCTGTCCGACGACCCGGACCTCGTCGCGGCGATCGAGGACCTGATCGACGCCAGCCTGTAAGGGCCGTGGGCGAGCCCGAAGGTCTCCTCATCGAGGCGAGCCGCATCGCCACCGTCGCGGCCAGGGACCTCTGGCGGCGCGCCCGCCCGCCCGGCGACGCCGGGGGCCCGCGCCTCGCCGACCTCCGCCGCCGGCTCGAGTTGCTCGTGGCCGCGGTCTTTCGGATCGACTGCCCGATCGTCGCGGCCGACCCGCCGCACGCGCCCAACTGGCTTGCCCGCCTGGCCCGCCGCACGCCGCCGCACCTCGTCGTCGGCCGGCCGCTTGCCGGCACCGACGGCACGCGGATCCGCCTGCCGCCCGACCTCGACCCGCAGGCGTCCCGCATCCTCGCCCTCGAGCAGGGGGCACGCGCCGCCCGCGGCACGCCGCGGCGGTTGCCGCCGGCGGGGCCGCTCCGGGACCTCTACCTC
>DATCKS010000448.1:0-8083 GCA_036562265.1 Thermodesulfobacteriota bacterium
CCCGCGCACGGCGATCCAGGCACCGAGCGGCGCGCCCGAGAGGCAGACGCCGAGGACCACGTGCGAGAGGCTCGTGAAGCGCTTGGTGTAGGCGTAGAGCGTGAAGCAGCCGAGCGCCACTGGCGCGAGCGCGAGGCAGAGGGGGCCGAGCCGCGCCGCGGCAAGCAGCATGAGGAGCGTCGCCACGGCCACGAGCGCCGCGACCTGGCCGCGTGTCACGAGCCCCGCCGGCAGGGCGCGCGAGGCGGTGCGGGGGTTGGCGGCGTCGATCCGATGGTCGATGAGCCGGTTGAGCCCCATGGCCGCCGTCCGGGCGCCGACCATGGCGACGAGGATCCAGCCGAGGGTGCCCGCGTCCGGCAGCGCCGCCAGCCCGCCCGGCGCCTCGGGGTAGTTGACCGCGAGGAGCGCCCCCACGCCGGCGAAGGGGAGGGCGAAGACCGTGTGGGAGAACTTGATCATCTCCAGCAGCACGGCCGTGCGGCGGACCAGTGCCCGGCCGAGGCCGGGCACGCGAGCGCGGGCGTCGGTCACCACGGCCGCGCATGCTAGCAATTCTGCTGAGGAATTACCAGGCGCTAGGCGCCGTGCGAGGATCGGCCGCGCACCTCGCCGCGCGACCGCGCGACCATCGGTGGGCAGCCGTCGCGCGCGGAGGGGTGATCCGCCGCGAACCCGCTGACCGGCGGGTTCTCCGCGGGCGGCGTGCGCCCCCCGCTCCAGGTCTCCTCCCGGCGGTCGGCGACTCGCCGCTCGTCCCCGTGCCAGCGCGCGTCCTGTTGCCGGCGCTCGTGGACGCGACGCTCGTGGCCGGTGACGACGAGGCGTTCGATCACCTGGAGGAGTTCGTCCACGTCGAACGGCTTCTCCAGGAACGCGCTCCCCCCGGCGGCCATCGCCTCGCGCCGCCGTGCGTTCGTGGCCGCCGTGAGGAACAGAATCGGGAGCCGCGCATCGTGCTGCCGCAGGCGGCGGCACGCCTCGATCCCGTCCACCCCGGGCAGGTTCACGTCGAGGATCACCAGATCGGGCCTGACGGACATGTGAGCCAGCGCCTGGTCGGCCGTCTCCGCGAGCACGGTCCGGTACCCGGACATCGTGAGGATGGTCTCGAGGAGGCGACCGATGTCGGCTTCGTCGTCCACGCAAAGAATCAAAGGGCTCATGTTGGTCATGTCCGATCGACCCTTGAGAGGGTTCATCCAACTCCAAGCATGGCCCGTGCCGAACCGAAAGCAAGGCAAGACCGCACATGGACCGGCCGGTTCATCCGCTGGCCGGTCGCTGAGTCGGGGTGCAGCCCCCGATGGGGCTCGAGCGCGCCCGCGGCAAGGCGCGATGCGTCGTGGCCTGGCGCTCGATCGGCGAGCAAGCGCGGAAGGCGGAACGGGTCGGGGCCGCGGCGGCGCCGAGCCGCGCAACGCCGAACGGCCTATCGACGAGGGGGCGCGCCGCGGGTACGGCGGCAGCCGTGAGGAGGCACGCACCGAGGCGCGTCGTCCGCCGGCGAGATCACCGGCGGACGGGTCCCCGTGCGTCCCCTCGGGCGGGAACGGGCAAGGTTCTCACGTAACCTGTCCAGTAGCGGAAAACATGCCCACGACCCGAGAGGATTTCCTCGGGTGTTACACTCCAGGTCCCGGAGGAACACCTTCATGACCTGGCTCGTCGAACGCGACCGCGATCCGCGGCCCGCCGGGGCGCGGTTCGCCGACCTCGTTGCCCGGCCTCGCATCCTGCGCGTCCCGGGCGCCCACAACCCGCTTGCCGCCCTGCTCGCCCGAAAGGCGGGCTTCGAGGCGATCTACCTGTCCGGCGCGGCGCTCACCGCCAGCCTCGCCATGCCGGACCTCGGCGTGCTCACGCTCTCCGAGCTGGTGTTCTTCACCCGGGCCATCGTCCGCGCGAGCGGGCTGCCGCTGATCGTGGACGGGGACACCGGGTTCGGCGAGGCGCTCAACGTGGCGCGCATGGTGGCCGAGCTGGAGGAGGCCGGCGCCGCCGCCGTCCAGCTCGAGGACCAGATCCTGCCGAAGAAGTGCGGGCACCTGTCCGACAAGCGGCTCGCGCCGCCCGAGGAGGCGGCCCGCAAGATCGCCGCCGCGGTACGCGCCGCCCGGCACCTGCGCATCGTGGCCCGCACGGACGCCGCCGCGTCGGAAGGCATCCAGGCCGCGATCGATCGCGCCAAGCGCTACCTCGACGCCGGGGCGCACGTGATCTTCCCCGAGGCGCTCACGACCGCCGACGACTTCCGCCGGTTCGCCGACGCCGTGAAGGCGCCCCTCCTCGCCAACATGACGGAGTTCGGCCGGACGCCGCTCTTCACGGCGGAGGAGTTCGAGTCGTTCGGCTTCAGGATCGTGATCTGGCCGGTGTCGTCCCTGCGGGCGTCGGCCTTCGCCGTGGAGCGGCTCTACCAGGAGCTGGCCGCCAGGGGGACGCAGAAGGGCTACCTGGACCGCATGCAGACGCGCAAGGACCTCTACGCCACGATTCGCTACGAGGACTACGAGGCGCTCGACGACGCCATCGCGAAGAGCGTCGTGCCCGACGGGAGCCACTCGTGAAGCGCCTCGTCGTGCGGACCTACCCGTCGGCGGCGCGGCTGCCACGGGAAGAGGAACTGGCCTGGCGCTTCGCCGCCTTCGCGGCCAGCGCGCCGCCGGTCGACGCGGACGTCGCCGAGATGGTCGGCTGCCGCGTCATCGACAACGCGGCCGTCGCCCTCGCGGCCATCAACCGCCACCCGGTCGCCTCGGCCCGCGCGATGGCGCTCGCGCACCCGCGGCCCGGCGGCGCCACCCTCTTCGGGCTGCCGCCGGCGGTCACGGTGCACGCCGAGTGGGCGGCCTGGGCCAACGGCACGGCCGTGCCAGAGCTCGACTTCCACGACACCTTCCTCGCCGCCGAGTACGCGCACCCGGCCGACTCGATCCCGCCGCTCATCGCCGTGGCGCAGCAGAAGGGGATCGGGGGCGAAAGGCTCGTGCGGGCCATCGCCGTCGCCTACGAGGTCCACGTGAGCCTCGCGAAGGGGATCTCCCTGCACGAGTTCAAGAAGGACCACATCGGCCACCTCTGCCCCGCGCAGGCCGCCGGGCTCGGCGCGCTCCTCGGGCTGCCGGTCGAGACGATCTACCACGCCATCAACCAGGCGGTGCACCTGTCGTTCTCCACGCGGCAGTCGCGGAAGGGACAGATCACCTCCTGGAAGGCCTACGCGCCCGCCTTCGCCGGCAAGACCGCCATCGAGGCGGTCGACCGCGCCATGCGCGGCGAGGGGGCGCCGAACCCCATCTGGGAAGGGGAGGACGGCGTCATCGCCTGGATGCTCGGCGGCCGCGACCGCGAGTACGAGGTGCCGGTGCCGGAGCCGGGCGAGCGCCCGCGCGCCATCCTCGAGACGTACACGAAGGCGCACTCGGCCGAGTACCAGGCGCAGGCCCTCATCGACCTCGCCTTCGAACTGCGCACGCGGATCGACCTCTCGCGCGTCCGGGAGATCGTCGTCTCGACGAGCCACCACACGCACTACGTCATCGGCTCGGGCTCGGGCGACCCGCAGAAGTACGATCCCGACGCGTCGCGCGAGACCCTCGACCACTCGATCATGTACATCCTCGCCGTCGCGCTCGAGGACGGGCGCTGGCACCACGTGGACAGCTACACGCCCGAGCGCGCGCACCGCCCCTCCACCGTGGCCCTCTGGCGCAAGATCCGCACGGTCGAGGACCCGGCGTGGACCGCCCGGTACCACGACCCCGACCCGGCGAAAAAGGCCTTCGGCGGGCGCGTCGAGGTCACGCTCGACGACGGCTCGGTGATCACGGCCGAGAAGGCGGTGGCCGACGCGCACCCCAACGGGGCCGCGCCCTGGCGGACCGCCGACTACGTCGGCAAGTTCCGCGGGCTCACGCAGGGCCTCGTGCTGCCGGGCGAGGCGGAGCGCTTCCTCGAACTGGCCTCGCGCCTGTCGTCGCTCACCCCGGCCGAGGTGCGGCGTCTCAACCCGCCCCTGCCGCCCGGCGCGGTGAAGCCGTCCGAGGCGGACGACGAGGGGATCTTCTGACGGGCGCCGACGGCGACCCGCCGCGGGACGCCGCGGATCCGCGGCGTGCCGAGCCTCGGGCGGGAGAACCGGTCGTCGGCCCACCGGCCCGTTTCTCCGGCGCGCCGGGGGCCGTCGACCGCCGCCGCCCCAGAAGCTTTGGGAGCACTCGGCCGGCAGGCGTAGTAGAATTCCGTTCGAGACGACCGACCGGAAGAGCACGGTCGTACAGGAGGTCCTGCATGACTCGTCTACGGGTTCTGGCGGCCGCGCTGACGCTCGCCGCCACCGCGGCCGGCGTGACTCCGGCAGCGGCCGAGCCGCTCAAGGTGATGGTTCCGGCCAACCCGGGCGGCGGCTGGGATTCGACCGGCCGCGCGGTCCTCAACGCCCTCCAGGCCGAGCGGATCCACACGGAAGGCTCGCAGGTGACCAACAGGGGCGGCGCCGGCGGCACCATCGGGCTTGCGGAGTTCGTCAACGCCAACCGGGGCAACGACAACGCGTTCATCGTCATCGGCGCGATCATGGTCGGGGGGATCCTCACCAACAAGTCGCCGGTGACGCTCGACCAGGTGACGCCGCTTGCCCGCCTGACGAACGAGTACTGTGCCATCGCCGTGCCGGTCAACTCCCCCTTCAAGTCGGTCAAGGACTTCACCGACGCGCTCAAGAAGGACCCCGGCGCCGTGGCGGTCGGCGGCGGCTCGGCCGGCGGCATCGACCACATCGCGCTCGCCCTCGTCGCCCGGGAGGTCGGCGTCCCGGCCGACAGGATCAACTACGTGCCGTACCAGGGCGGCGGCGAGATGATCGCCGCGCTCGCGGGCGGCAAGCTCGCGGCGGCGATCTCGGGCGTCTCCGAGTTCAAGCAGTACGTGGACTCGGGGCGGCTCCGCCTGCTCGCCGTCACCGCCGAGGAGCGCCTGCCGGGCGTGAACGCGCCGACCCTGCGCGAGTCCGGCGTCAACGTCGTCATCGGCAACTGGCGCGGCCTCGCCGGTCCTCCGGGGATGTCGCCCGGCGGCCGCGAGAAGATGCTCGCGATGCTCGACAAGATGCACGGGTCGAAGACCTGGCAGGAGACCCTGAAGAAGCAGGGGTGGGACGACGCCTACCTCTCGGGGGACAAGTTCGCCGCGTTCCTCAAGGAGGAGAACACGCGCGTCGCCCAGGTCCTCAAGGACGTCGGCCTGCTCAAGTAACCCGCATGACTCGCACCCCGCCCGCCGGTCCTGCGACTCCGCGCCCGTGGTGGCTCGGTCTGGCCGTGCTCGCGGTGGGCGGGGTGTGGCTCTACGGGGCGCTCACCCTCCCGCAGACCGTACGGTACGCCGTGGTCGGCCCCGGCATCTTCCCGCTGCTCGTCGGGGCCGGCCTCGTGCTCCTGGGCATCCTCCTCCTCGTACAGATCGCGCGGGGCGAGCGCTTCGCGCCCCAGGACGCCGAGGACGTCGACATCGACGCGCCGGTGTCCCGGCGGGCCCTGGTCACGGCGATTGCCGCCGCCGCCGTCCCGATCGTCACCATGCGCCGCTTCGGCTTCCCCGTCACGGCCGCGCTGTCGTTCGCGCTCGTCGCGCGGGCCTTCGGCTCGACGACGCTCGTGCGCGACCTCGCGATCGGCCTCGCGATCGGCGTGATCTGCTGGTACGGCTTCTCCGAACTCCTCGGCATCGGGCTGCCGCTCGCGCCCGTTCTCCTGGACCGCTGACGTGGAGGCCCTGAGCGCCCTCGCGCAGGGGTTCGGCGTCGCGCTCCAGCCGATCAACCTGCTCTTCGCGTTCGTCGGGTCGGTGCTCGGCACGGCCATCGGCGTGCTGCCGGGGATCGGCCCGGCGCTCACCATCGCGCTGCTCCTACCGGTCACGACGAAGATCGCGCCGACGGGCGCCTTCATCATGTTCGCGGGCGTCCTCTACGGCGCCATGTACGGCGGCTCGACGACCTCCATCCTCCTCAACACGCCGGGCGAGGCCGGCTCGATCATGACCGCGCTCGAGGGCAACCGCATGGCGCGCGCGGGCCGCGGCGCGGCGGCGCTGGCCACGGCGGCCATCGGCTCCTTCGTGGCCGGCACCCTCGCGACGCTGGCGCTCACCTTCGCCGCGCCGCCCATCGCCGAGCTGGCCTTCGTGTTCGGGCCGGCCGACTACTTCGCCCTGATGGTCCTCGCCTTCACGTCCGTCTCGGTCGTGCTCGGCGCCTCGCGCGTGCGCGGCTTCGTCTCCCTCTTCCTCGGCCTCGCCATGGGGGTCATGGGGATCGACGCGCAGACCGGACAGGCGCGGCTCACGTTCGGCTCGCCCGAGCTGCTCGACGGGATGGAGCTCACGACCGTGCTCGTCGGGCTCTTCGCCGTGGGCGAGACCTTCTACGTGGCGAGCCGGTTCTCCAGCCGGCCGCCCCAGATCAACCCGCTCGCGGGCGGGACCTGGATGACCCGCGAGGACTGGAAGCGGTCGTGGCTGCCGTGGCTGCGCGGCACGCTCGTCGGCTTCCCCATCGGCGCGCTGCCGGCGGGCGGCTCGGAGATCCCGACGTTCCTCTCGTACGCGATCGAGCGGCGCCTGGCGAAGCGGCCCGAGGAGTTCGGGCAGGGCGCCATCGAGGGCGTGGCGGGACCGGAGGCGGCGAACAACGCCGCCGCGGCCGGCATCCTCGTGCCGCTCCTCACGCTGGGGTTGCCGACCTCGGCGACGGCGGCCATCCTCCTGGCCGCCTTCCAGAACTACGGCCTGCAACCGGGGCCGTTCCTGTTCATCAACTCGGCCGACCTCGTCTGGGGCCTCATCGCGTCGCTCTACATCGGCAACGCGATGCTCCTGGTGCTGAACCTCCCGCTCGTCGGCCTCTGGGTGCGGCTCCTCCTGATCCCGCGCAAGTACCTCTACGGCGGCATCCTGGTCTTCGCCATGATCGGCGTCTACGGGGCGTCGAACTCCTGGCTCGAGCTCGTGCTCATGGTGGCCGTCGGCCTGGTCGGCTACGTGATGCGCGTCTACGACTTCCCCATCGCGCCGGTGCTGATCGGGCTCATCCTCGGGCCGATGGCGGAGACGCAGCTGCGCCGGGCGCTCGCCATCAGCCAGGGCGACCCGGCCGTGCTCGTCTCGTCGCCGGTCTCGGCGACGATCCTGGCCCTGTCGGCGCTCGTCTTCTTCCTGCCGGCGCTGCTCGCGCGCCTGCGCTCGGGCGTGTCGTAAGGGGTGGACGGCGGTTCAGACCGGCGCGGGGAACCGGCCCGACGCCACGAATCGGCCGGCCAGGACGCGCGCCCCCGGCCCGATCAGGCGCAGGCCGGCCCGGTCGGCCCGCGCGACGTTCCGCAGCCGGTCCGGGACGATCCGCCCCGAGACGGCGTTGAAGTACTCCACCCGTAGCCCCGGAACCGCCCGCCGCAGCGCGTCGACGTCGGCCTCGCAGAGCTTCCGCTCGTCCTCGGTGACGTAGAGGGCACGGCGCTCGGCCGTGCCGTGCATCCACCGGGCGACGATCGGGTAGACCCACCGCTCGACGGGTCGCGTCCGGCGCAGGCGCTCGAGGCTCCGGTGCGTGTACGGCTCGTTGCAGACGAGCAGGGCGCCGGGCGCCGCCACGCGCGTGAGTTCGCGCAGCGTCGCCGGGATGTCGACGTGGTGGAGGATGTCGACGGCGAGGACGATGTCGAAGGACCGGTCGCCGTACTCGAGCGCCTCGCACGGCATCCGGCGAAACTCGATGTCCCCGTGCCCCGCGGCCGCGGCTCGCCTCCGCGCGATCTCGAGCGATTCGGGCGAGAGATCGATGGCGGAGACGCGTGCGCCGAGCGCCGCCAGGCGGACGGCGTCGTCTCCGAAGCCGCAGCCGACGACGAGCGCCCGCCGGCCGGCCGGCTCGGCGGCGCGCAACCGGGTCCAGGCGTGCCAGTAGGCGTTCCACCAGCGCCGCTGCGCCGCACGGGCGATGTGCAAGGAAACCGGTTCGAGGGCCGTCCTCGCGTACTCGGCCGCGCGCGTGCGGTGGTAGTCGACCTCGCGGCGCTGCCGGTCG
>DATCKS010000459.1:0-3663 GCA_036562265.1 Thermodesulfobacteriota bacterium
GGTCTAGGACCACACCGATACCGGCGGCCGGTTCGCGCGGCCGCCAGCGAAGGAGTCGTACTCCATGTCCTCCCGTTCCCCCTGCGCCAGGTGCCCGGTCTGCGGAGGCGAGGACGTCACGATGCTGCTCGAGATCGCCGGCGCCCCGGTGATGTGCCACGTGCTCTGCCGCACGGCGGAGGAGGCGCTCGGCGTCCGTACCGAGGACATACGGCTCGCCTTCTGCAACCGGTGCACGCACATCTGGAACCAGGCGTTCGATCCCGACGCCGTCCGCTACACGCAGAACTACGACAACTCCCAGCAGGCGTCGCCCTGCTTCCGGGCCTACCTGGCGGCCCTCGCGAAGGGGCTCGTCGAGCGCTACGGGCTCCAGGGCAAGACGGTCGTCGAGATCGGCTGCGGTCAGGGCGAGTTCCTCAAGCTGCTCTGCGAGAGCGGCGTCGGCCGCGCGATCGGCTTCGACCCGGCGTTCGTGCCGCCCTGGCGCGACGAGGCGACGCAGGGGCGGGTGGAGGTGATCCGCGACGAGTACTCGGAGAAGTACGTGGGGCAGCGGGCGGCGTTCGTCTGCTCCCGGCACGTGCTCGAGCACCTGGCGCGACCGGGCGACCTGCTCGGCACCGTGCGCCGCGCGCTCGAGCGGAGCGGCGGCGGCGGGGTCTTCTTCGAGGTGCCCGACGCGGGCGACATCGTCCGGGGGGGCGGCGTCTGGGACATCATGTACGAGCACTGCTCCTATTTCAGCAACCGCTCCCTGGTGTGGGCCCTGGCCGAGAGCGGCTTCGACGTGGTCCGGTCGAGACGGCTCTTCGGCGATCAGTACCTGGGCGTCGAGGCGAGCGCCGGCGCGGCCGCCGTCGGCCGGTCGCGCCTCGCGCGAAGGGAGGCGGCGCAGGTCTGGGCTGCGAAGCTGTCCGAGCGGTTCCGGCGGAAGGACGAGTACTGGCGCAGGCGACTCGACCACTTCGAGCGGGGGGCGCGCCGCGTCGTCGTCTGGGGGGCGGGCTCGAAGGGGGTCATGTTCCTCAACCGCCTCAAGGGCCACGGCCGGATCCGCTACGCCGTCGACCTCAACCCGCGAAAGCAGGGGAAGTACGTCCCGGGCACCGGCACGCGCATCATGCCGCCGGAGTGGCTTCGCGCCTACCGCCCGCACGTCGTCGTCGCGATGAACCGGATCTATCGGCGCGAGATCGCCGACAAGCTCCGCTCGCTCGGTCTCGCGTCGGAGGTCCTGAATGCGTGACCGGTCGGTCCTCCTGATCGGTCACTCGTGCCGGCCCGACCACGGATCGGAGCCGGGCATCACCTGGAACTGGGCCTGGCACCTCTCCGCGCGGCACCGCATCGTGGTGCTCGCCCACCCCGAGTACCGGCAGGAGGTCGATCGCTACCTGGCCGAGCACCCGAACCCGAACCTCCGGTTCGTCTGGGTGACCATCCCCCGGCGCCTCGATCCGTGGGACCCGGCCGGCTCCGGGAGGGGGATCGGGCTCCACTACGTCATCTGGCAACGGTTCGCCTTCGCCGAGGCGGCCCGGCTCCACGCGCGCGAGCCGTTCGACCTCGCCCACTACGTGAGCCCGAGCAGCGTGAGCGCGCCGCCGCCGCCGTGGCGGCTGCCGATTCCGTTGATCTGGGGCCCGCTCGGCGGCGGGCACCTGACGCCGGCCGCGTTCCGTCGGTACCTCGGAAGGGCCGCGGCCGCGGACCGCGTGAGGTCGATGCGCATCAGGCTCCTCCCCTACTTGCCCGCCGTGCGCCGCGCGGTCCGGCAGAGCGCGTTCATCCTGGCGGCGAACCGGGAGACGCTCGAGGTCCTCGAGGCCGCCGGCGCACGCGGCGTCCGCATCTTCCCCGACGTGGGCATCCCGCCCGCCTACCTCCCCTCGACCCCTCCGGCGCGGCCGGCCGGGCCGGGGCTGACGCTGCTCTGGGCGGGGCGCCTCCATCCGAGGAAGGGGCTCGCGCTCGCGCTCGAGGCGCTCGCCGAGGCCGGCGACGTGCCGGCGCGCCTCGTCGTCGCCGGCGACGGGCCGCTTCGGGCCGAGTCGGCGCGCGCGGCCCGGGCGCTCGGGATCGCCCCGCGCGTGACCTTCCTCGGCAGCCTCCCCTGGCGGCAGCTCCACGACGTCTTCCGGCAGGCCGACGCCTTCGTCTTCACGAGCCTGCGCGACACGCTGGCCACCGTCCTGTTCGAGGCCATGGCGCACGCGCTCCCGATCGTGGCCCTCGACCACCAGGGCGTGGGGCTCCACGTGCCGCCGGAGGCCGGCATCAAGGTCCCGGTCACCACGCCGGCCGAGACGGTGCGGCGGCTGGCCGAGGGGATCAGGCGGCTCGCCGAGGACCCGGAGCTGCGCGCCCGCATGGGGAGGGCGGCGTGGGAGGCGGTCGCCGAGCACGCGTGGGACCGGCGCGCCGAGCGGATGCTCCGGCTGTACGACGACTGCCTCGGCCGGTCGGGTGGGCCGGCGTTCACCGGGGCGGGCGGGGCGGCCGGCGCGGGCCGCGCACACGCCGGGGGGGGTGGGTAATGCTGCGGCAGCGGACCAGGCTCGCGACGTGGGGGCTCTACGTCGTCGATCTGACGGTGCTCGTCGCGTCGTTCCTCGTCGGCTACTGGATCCGGGACACGTACCTCTCGCATCGATACGATTCGCTCGTGCCCTTGCCGTCGTACGCCGGGGTCATCGCGTCGAGCGCGCTGATCTGGTCGTTCCTGCTCGTCTGGTTCAGGCTCTACGCCTCCTACCGGACCAAGCCGCTCTGGACCGAAGTGCTGGCGATGCTGAAGGTCTGCCTCGTCGGCACGCTCGCCGTGAGCGCCCTGACGTTCGGCCTCAAGCTCGTGTTCGTGAGCCGGCTCTTCATCGTGATCTCGGGGGCGACGGCGTTCGTCCTCCTGTCGACCGAGCGGGTCCTCGTGCGCCTGCTCGCGCGACACGTCCGGCGGCGCGGGTACAACTGGCGCAACGTCCTCATCGTGGGAACGGGGCCGCGCGCGAGGGAGCTGGCGACGATCGTCGAGGAGCAGAAGCACTGGGGCCTCAGGCTGATCGGCTTCGTGGCCGGCAAGCCGAGGAGCCGCCGGCCACGGTCGCTCGGCCAGCCGGTCCTCGGGACCATCGACGACATGCGCGACATCCTTGCGCGGCACGTCGTCGACGAGGTCATCTTCGCCGTCTCCAGGCGGACGCTCGGGGACATGGAGGGGGCCTTCCTCCTCTGCGAGGAGCTGGGGATCCGGGCGCACGTCGCCGCCGACCTCGTCTTCCCGCACATGATCGCCAGGATCGACCTGGACGAGCTGCACGGCATCCCGCTCCTCACCTTCTCGACGACCCCGCACAACGAGTTCCTGCTCGTACTCAAGCGGGTCTTCGACATCGCGACCGCGCTCGTCATGCTCGTCGTCCTTTCGCCGCTCTTCGCCGGCATCGCGCTGGCGATCCGGCTCGGCTCGCCGGGGCCCATCCTCTTCCGCCAGCGCCGGGTGGGGCTGAACGGCCGGCACTTCACCCTGTACAAGTTCCGGTCGATGGTACGGGACGCGGAGGCGAGGAAGCACGAGCTTCTGCACCTCAACGAGATGGACGGCCCGGTCTTCAAGATCACGGACGACCCGCGGCTCACCCGCATCGGGAAGATCCTGAGGCG
>DATCKS010000474.1:0-2291 GCA_036562265.1 Thermodesulfobacteriota bacterium
ACCCCGGCCGCCTCCGGGTACGGGGTGAGCCGGTCCCAGACGCCGAGCAGGGTCGCCCGCGTCGCGGCGTCGAGCGCCACCCCGTGGGCCTCGGCGGCGTAGTCCAGGGCGTCGGCCGTGATCGACTCGAAGTCGGCGTAGCGGCCCATCAGCGCCCGTTGCCAGGCGTACTCGAGCTGGGTGCGGCGCCAGAGGTCGAGCAGGCGCCCCGCGTCGGCGCCGGGGCCGAGCGCGGCCGCGACGAGACCTGTGAGGGAACGCACGTCGAGGAGCGTTCCGTAGAGGTCGAAGACGTACGCCATGGCCAGCCTCCTCTCGGGGACGTCGCCGTCCCCGAGAAGAGGCTCGCACCCCGCCGCCCGCCGCGCAAGCGAGGCGGCCGGCGTTCTAGAAGGCGTACCGGGCGTAGAACCCGAGGGCGGTCTCGTCGAGGAGGCGAAGCTCCGCGCCGATGTTGAACTGCGGCGTCACCGCGAAGGAGGCGCCGCCGAAGATGCCGATGAGGTCGTCTCCGTCGAAGTCGCCGCCGGGGGTATCCACCTCGCCGTCCACGAAGCTCAGCTTGAGGCCGCCGTAGGGGACGATCTGGCCGAGACCCCGGTAGCTCACGGCCGGGGCGAGGTCGATCTCGAACCAGTCGATGTCGGGGCTGCCCGCCGTGTCGACGTCCGACATGAAGTAGAGGAACTGCGCGAGGGCGCCGAACCGGAAGTCGCCCCGGTCGACGAAGCTCCCCCTGGCGCCGACGCCGATGGCGAAGCCGGGATCGATGTCGGTGCCGCCCGGGTCGAGTTCGCCGTTGAAGAGACCGAGCTTCACGAAGCCGTCCCAGTTCTGCAGGAAACCGTAGGAGCCGGTCGCCAGGAACCGGTTCGTGTTGAGATCGCCGTCGCCCCGATCGAAGTCGATGTCGCGGTCGAAGACGATGTCGATCTCGCCGCCGACGGCGAAGCGACCGGCCCCCGTCGTGAGCGTCGGGTCGCCGATGAAACTCGCCTCGGCGGGGGTGGTCAACGTGAAGCCTGCCGCGACCGCCAGGCACGACGCCACGACGACCGCGGAGAGGCGGGGAAGAACGCGTACGCTGTGCCTCATCTGCACCTCCTCAGGTCACGAGGCAGCGGGAAGATGCGCGCGCCGGGATGACGCGCCGCGTGAACCGACCGCCAGCCTAGCAAGAGTCGGTCCTGCCGGGGGGAACGACCCGAGGACCTGGCGCTCTCTTTGCTTCCTCCGGGACCCGTGGGTCGTCACCCGTGGGTCGTCAGAAGAGGAGCCGGATGAAGCCGCCGAGCGCCGTCTCGTCGAGGACGCGCAGTTCCGCGCCGAGGGCCACCTGCGGCGACACGGCGAAGGTGAAGCCGCCGAAGAGCCCGAGCGCGTCGTCCTGCTCGAAGTCGCCGCCGGGGGCGTCGACCTCGCCGTCGACCAGGCTCACCTTGACGCCGGCGTAGGGGACGATCTGGCCGAGGCCGCGGAAGCTCGCCGCCAGCGCGATGTCGATCTCGAACCAGTCGACGTCGGTGCCGGTGTTCTCGAACTCCGACTGGAAGTAGAGGACCTGGCCCAGGGCGCCGAGACGGATCTCGCCCCGGTCCACGAACGCCCCCTTCGCGCCGAAACCGACGGCGAGGCTGGTGTCGATGTC
Organism: Thermodesulfobacteriota bacterium; assembly: GCA_036562265.1. Taxonomy (GTDB): domain Bacteria; phylum DASVDK01; class DASVDK01; order DASVDK01; family DASVDK01; genus DASVDK01. The sequence goes on from DATCKS010000474.1 coordinate 1,649, forward strand.
GTTGCCGCCCGGGTCGAACTCGCCGTTGAAGAGGCCGAGCTTCACGAAGCCGTCCACGCTCGAGCCGAAGCCGTAGGCGGCGTTGGCGAAGACGCGCATCGACTCGAGGTCGCCGTGGCCCGGGTCGAAGTCGAGGTCCCTGTCGGTGACGAAGTCCAGCTCGCCGGTCACGCTGACCCGGCCGGTGCCGTTGGTGAACGTGGGATCGCCGATGAAGCCGGCCGCGGCAGGACGCGGCGTGGCGAGGAGGGCGACCGCTGCGGCGAGCGCGACCGCGAGCCGGGCCCCTCTGCGCTGCTGCAGGGAACGATCGGGCACGCGTGATCCTCCCGGAAGGACGCGGCGCGCTCCCGCGCCGCGATCTGCCGGAAACGTAGCGATCGCTCGCCCGAGCGTCAAGGCGATCCTCGTCACGCCTTGGGGTCGGGCCTCTACTTCCGGCGTGGAAAATGGAAAGGCCTGACCCCGTGGAAAATGGAAAGGCCTGACCCCGGCGGCACGGCGGTGAGCTAGGATGTCCCGAACGGAGCGCGAGGAGGCGCCGATGTCCTTGCCGGAGCCGCGCGTGCGGGCCCCGGAGTTCCCGGCCGGACGCGAGTGGGTCAACGTCGACCGGCCGCTCACGATGGCGGCGCTGCGCGGC
>DATCKS010000482.1:0-3741 GCA_036562265.1 Thermodesulfobacteriota bacterium
GGGCGGTCCCGAGGGGCGCATCGTCGAGGTGATCGGCCGGCGCGAGGACCCCGACGCCGAGGCCGAGCTGATCATCCGGAAGCACGACTTGCCGCACCGATTCGGCGACGCCGCCCTCGCGGAGGCCGAGCGGGTGGCGCGCGAACGCGCCCCGTCGGAGTCCGACATCGCCGCCTCGGGCCGCGTCGACCTCCGGGACCGGACCCTGGTGACGATCGACGGCGAGACGGCGAGGGACTTCGACGACGCGGTCGGCATCGAGCCGCTCGAGGGGGGCCGGACGCGGCTCTACGTGGCCATCGCCGACGTGTCGCACTACGTCGACCCCGGCGGGGCGCTCGACCGCGAGGCGTACGCGCGGGGCACGAGCGTCTACTTCCCGGATCGCGCGATCCCGATGCTCCCCGAGGTGCTCTCGAACGGCGTCTGCTCGCTCAACCCGCGCGTCGACCGCTACGCGCTCACCTGCGAGCTGACCTTCGACGCCCAGGCGCGGCCGGTCGGGGTGCGCATCTACCCGAGCGTCATCAGGAGCCGGGCGCGCCTCACGTACACGCTCGTGCGGCGGATCGTGGAGGATCGCGACGAGGCGGCGCGCGAGGCGCACGCCCCCCTCGTCGCCGACCTCGAGCGGATGGCCGCCCTCGCCGCCCGGCTCCGGAGCCGCCGCCTCCAGCGCGGCAGCATCGACTTCGACCTGCCGGAGCCGCAGGTCGTCCTCGACCTCGAGGGGGGGATCGAGGCGATCGTCCGCTCCGAGCGGAACGTGGCCCACCAGCTCATCGAGGAGTTCATGCTGGCGGCCAACGAGGCGGTGGCGCGCCACCTCCAGGGGCTCGACGTCCCGACCCTCTACCGGGTGCACGAGGAGCCGGCGCGCGACAAGCTCGACGCGTTCCGGGAGTTCCTCCACAACCTCGGCTACACGCTCGGCGGCACCGCCGGCGGCCCGGTGCATCCGAAGCTGTTCCAGAAGGTGGTCGAGGCCGCGCGCGGCCGGCCGGAGGAGCGGCTCGTCAACGCCGTGATGCTGCGGACGATGATGCAGGCGCACTACTCGACCGAGAACATCGGGCACTTCGGTCTCGCCTCGCCCGCCTACACGCACTTCACCTCGCCCATCCGCCGCTACCCCGACCTCGTGGTCCACAGGATCCTCCGCGAGGTGGGGACGCGCGGCCGCCTCACGGCCGAACGTCGCGCCGCCCTCGAGCGGGAGCTGCCCGAAACGGCGCGCCACTGCTCCGAGCGCGAGCGCAAGGCGATGGAGGCCGAGCGCGAGGTGGTCGCCCTCAAGAAGTGCCAGTTCATGGCCACCCGGGTGGGGGACGAGTTCGACGGCGTCATCGCCGGCGTGACGGCGTTCGGCTTCTTCGTGGAGCTTACGGACGTGTTCGTCGAGGGGCTGGTCCACATCTCCTCGATCGGCGACGATTACTACACGTACGTCGAGAAGATGCACGCGCTCGTGGGGCGGCACACGCGGCGCACGTTCCGGGTCGGCGACCCCGTGCGGGTGCGGGTCGACCGGGTCGACCTCGACAGCCGCCGCATCGACTTCTCGATCGTGAAGGCCGAGGGGGCGGCGGGACGTCGGCCCGCGAGGACCGGCAAGACGGCCAGGACGAAGGCGAAGCGCCGGGCGAAGGCGCAGCCGGCTGCGCCGGCGACCCGGGCGAAGCCGAACCCCCGGCGCGCCGCGACGCCGCGCCGCGGCAAGAAGGGGAAGTAGCCATCGCGCTCGAGGTCATCCGCGACGGCCGGCGCCTGCCGCGGCCGTTCCACCGCGCCGCCGTGGCGCTCGGCAACTTCGACGGGGTCCACCTGGGGCACCAGGCGCTCTTCGACCGGCTGAAGGCGCTCGGCAGTCGGCTCGGTGGGGACACCGTCGTCTACACCTTCGACCCGCATCCGGTCGCCTTCTTCTTCCCCGAGAGGCCGCCGTTCCTGCTCACGACGATCGAGCAGCGGCTCGAGCTGATCGAGCGATTCGGCATCCCGACCGCGGTGGTGGCCACGTTCGACGCCTCCTACGCCGCCCAGTCCCCCGAGGGGTTCGTCGAGGAGGTGCTGGTCGGCGCCCTGTCGGCGCGCGCGGTCGTCGTCGGGTACGACTTCACGTTCGGCAAGGGACGCGCGGGCACGCCGGAGGTGCTCGTGAGTCTCGGGCGCCGACACGGCTTCGAGGTGGACGTGATCGCGCCGGTGTCGGTGGACGGCGAGCCGGTCTCGTCGAGCCGGATCCGCCGGCTCGTGGCCGCCGGACGGGTGGAGGAGGCCGCCACCCTGCTCGGCCGACCCTACGCCATCCGGGGGACCGTGGTGCGGGGCCACCGGCGCGGCGGCGCGGCGCTCGGCTTCCCCACCGCCAACCTCGCCACCGAGAACCCGGTCCTGCCGGCCAACGGCGTGTACGCCGCCCTCGTGCACGCCGTAGGCCCCGACGCGCTTCCGGGCGGGGCGAGGCCCGCGGCCGTGAACGTCGGCGTCGCGCCGACCTTCGCCGGGCCGGGGGCGCGCACGGTCGAGGCGCACCTCCTCGACTTCGACGGCGACCTCTACGGCCGGCGACTCGAGGTGGCCTTCGTCGCCCGGCTGCGCGACGAGCAGCGCTTCCCGGACCTCGACGCGCTCCGCGCCCGGATCGCCGCCGACGTCGCCGCCGTGCGGGCGATGCTCGGCGAGGCGCCCGGCCGATGAGGATCACCGGCGCGACCCGGCTCGTCGGGCTCCTCGGCTGGCCGGTGACCCAGTCGAAATCGCCGGTCTTCCAGAACGCCGCCTTCGCCGCCGCGGGCCTCGACTGGTGCTACGTGCCGCTCGGGACGCCACCCGGACAGCTCCCCGCGGCCGTGCGGGGCCTTGCGGCGATGGGCTTCGTCGGCGCCAACGTGACGATCCCCCACAAGGAGGCGGTGCTCGGCCTCCTCGACGCGATCGACGACGAGGCGGCGCTGGCCGGCTCGGCCAACACGCTCGTCGTCGAGGGGAGCCGCGAGCACCCGCGCCTGGTTGGCTACACGACCGACGGACCCGGCTTCCTCGCGAGCCTGCGCGAGGAGACCGGCGCCGACGCGGCCGGCATGACGGTCCTCCTCCTCGGGGCGGGCGGCGCAGCCCGAAGCCTCGCCGCGGCGTTCGTGCGGGCCGGCGCGGACCGGGTGATCGTCGCCAACCGGACGGTCGAGCGGGCAGAGGCGCTCGTGGCGGCGCTCGCGGGGCGCGCCGCGCGGACCCGCCTTGCGGCGCTGCCGCTCGACGCCGCGGCGCTCGCCCCGCATCTCGGGTCCGTGGACCTCGTCGTCCAGGCGACCTCGCTCGGCATGACGGGGGGCGGCGCGCCGACGGCGATGCCGCCCCTCGACATGGACCGCCTGCGCCCCTCGACCATCGCCGCCGACCTCGTCTACGCCCCCCCGCGAACGCCCTTCCTCGCCGCGGCCGAGGCGCGGGGCCTCACGCGGTTCGGCGGCGCCGGGATGCTGCTCCATCAGGGGGCGCTCGCGTTCGAGCGCTGGACGGGTCGTACGGCCCCTCTCGACGTCATGCGCCGCGCCCTGGCCGACGCCCTCGGCTCGCCCGTCGGACCGCGGGACGCGCAGGGCTGATCTCCGCCGATCGGCACGATCGTGCCGATTCGCAAGTCCTCGACGTCTCACGAAAAAGCGACGCGCAGCGCGTCAGCGGCGCGCCCGCGCGCGCCGCGCCGGTGACGCAGCGCGCGCCGCACGACGGGGAAGG
>DATCKS010000483.1:0-1593 GCA_036562265.1 Thermodesulfobacteriota bacterium
CCGTGGAACAACCCCTCCGGCGGAGGCGGCGGTGGAGGCGGCGGCCTCTACGGCGGCGGCGGGGGGCGCAGCGGCGGCAGCAGCCCCGCCGGCTCCGGCGGCGGTGGCGGGGGCGGCTCCTCGCTCGTCCCGCCCGGCGGCACGATCGAGGTCGCCCCGCCCGGGTCGCAGCCGATGGTCCGCCTCTCCTTCACGATCCCGAACACGGCGATCGCCTCGGGGCCGCCGCCGTTCACCTCGAACCCGACCCCCGGGTTCACGTTCGAGGCCAGCGAGGAGGGCTCGACCTTCGAGTGCCGGATCGACTCCGCCGAGGAGGGGGACTTCGAGCCGTGCGAGGCGACCTTCACGACGCCCGAGCTCGAGGACGGCACCCACAGGCTCGACGTGCGAGCCGTGAACGAGATGGGCAACTTCGATCCCACCCCCGCCTCGCGCGCGTTCACGGTCGACAGGACGCCGCCGCGCTGCGGGGGCAAGCCCGCGACGATCGTCGGCACGAAGGGCAACGACCGCCTGCGCGGCACGCCCGGCAACGACGTCATCGTGGCGCTCGGCGGCAACGACAGGGTCAACGGCCGCGGCGGCAACGACGTGATCTGCGGCGGCAAGGGCAAGGACCGGCTGGCCGGCGGCCCGGGCAGCGACAAGCTCCTGGGCCAGGGCGGCGCCGACAGGCTGAACGGCGGGCCCGGGAAGGACCGCTGCGTGGGCGGCCCCGGCAAGGACCGCGGGAAGGGCTGCGAGCGCGGGAAGCTCTGACCCCTAGCCCCGGTCGGGGCGCTCGGGATAGACGTCGTCGATCGTGGTGAGCGCCGTGAAGGGCGCGTCCGCCGCTGCGGCGATCGCCTCGCCGCCGCCCGCCAGGCGGTCGACGATGCACAGCGCGCCCGCGATCTCGAAGCCCTCCTCGCGGATGCGCTCGATCGCGCTGATCACCGACCCGCCGGTGGTGACCGTGTCCTCGACGACGAGCACGCGGTCGCCGGGCTCGGCGGCGCCCTCCACCCAGCGCTGCAGGCCGTGCTTCTTGCGCTCCTTGCGCACGAAGAAGCCGACGAGGTCCTCGCCGCCGGGCGCCGCGATCGCGGCGCACGCGAGGGGGATCGCGGCCATCACCGGGCCGCCGACGGCGCGCGCCCCGAGGCGGCGCGCCTCCGCGGCGATCAGCTCGCCCGCGGCGCGAAAGCCCGTCGGCCGCATCAGGGCGCGGCGGGCGTCCACGTAGTACTCGGCCTCCGCGCCGCTCGAGAGCGTCACCCTGCCGATCACGAGCGCGTGCTCGCGCAGGTCGGAGATGAGCTGTGCTCGCGCGCTCTCCAGGCGCTCTTCCACGGGATCCATCAGGGGTAGATGTAGAACGGGTCCCCGATGTTGATCCAGTTGTAGATGAACCGCGCGTTCGCCGGAGGCGTGCGCAGGCAGCCGTGGCTCGCCGGGTAGGTCGGCACGGACTTGTAGCCGTGCGTCGCGTAGCCGCGGTGGAAGTACACGGAGTCGATCATCCCGAGCGAGTTCACCCCGGGCGTCTTGCGGTAGGTCCGGTACTTGCCGGTCACCGTCGGCGTCGCCGGCGCGCCCGAGGAGATGTGG
>DATCKS010000485.1:0-12585 GCA_036562265.1 Thermodesulfobacteriota bacterium
GCGCGCCTGGGCCGCCTCGTCGCCGCACCCCGCGAGCGACTCGCCGCTGATCTGCGCGAACCCGCTGCGGAGCAGTTCGACGTTCACGAAGACGCGTCCCCCCTCCGTCGTGGCGACCACCATCCCGCTGATCTCGCCGGCGCCGGCCGCGTCGCAGGCGTCGACGGCGACCGTCGCGCCGACGGTGAGCCGCGCCAGGTAGGTGAGACCTTCGTCCGCGCAGACGTCGCCGGTCGACAGGTCGACGCCGGCAAGCGACACCAGCCGGCCGTCGGTGAGCACCAGACGGCCGGCGTTGTCGACGCGCTCGACCGTACCGGTCGTGTCGGGGTCCGGGACGAAGGCGCGCCCCCCGGTCGAGCCGCCGCCGCCCGACGGCACGAGGTTGCTGCCGCCGCACCCCGACACGAGGAGCACCACGCAACCGGCGGCAAGGACGAACCGCGTCATCGACGCCTCCGCGTTTCCGGACCCCGGGGGGCGGTCCGCGCCCCCGCGGCGGGACCCGACCCCCCGGTACGTGATCGGGCCCACGGGACGACGGGCCGGTCCGGGGGCGCGGGCCTCTAGCAGGACGTACGCCGAGAGGCCGGCAGCTTGGGCCGCGTCGCACGTTGACAGCGGCCCGCGGCCGGCAGTACCGTGCCCCCTTCTCGACGGGGGAGAGGCGGGATGCGCTTCGAGGGGCGGGTGGCCGTCGTGACCGGCGCGAGCCGCGAGGGGCAGATGGGCGCCGTTCTCGCCGAGGCCTTCGGCCGCGAGGGGGCCCGGGTGGTCGTGACGGCCCGGACGGCGGCCAACGTGGAACGGGTGGCCGGGCGGCTCGCGCGCGACGGCGTGGACGCGCTGGCCGTGGCGGCCGACCTCGCGACGGAGGCGGGCGCGGCGGAGCTGGCCCGCCGCGTCGACGCGCGCTTCGGCCGGGTCGACGTCCTCGTCAACCTCGCCGGCGGGCTCACGCGCGTCGGGCCGGCGATGGAGCTCTCGCTCGCGGACTTCGAGCGGGAGATGGCGAGCAACCTCGTCACGGCGTTCCTGGTCACGAGGGCGATCGTCCCGCTCATGCGGCGGGCCGGAGGGGGCCGCATCGTCAACTTCTCGTCGCTCGCCGCGGCCGAGCCGGGAGCCCGGATGCTCGCCTACAACTGCGCCAAGGCGGGCGTCACGGCGCTCACGCGCACGCTCGCCCTCGAGTTGCGGGAGTACGGGATCGCCGTGAACGCGGTGGCGCCGGGGCTCATCGACACGGAAGCCAACCTCGCCGCCATGGCCCCCTCCGACGAGGAGCGGGCGCGACGCTGGGTGACGCGGCAGGAGATCGCCGAGGCGACGCTCTTCCTCGCCTCCGACGCCGCGTCGGGCGTGAACGGGCAGGTGCTGGCGGTGACCGGCAAGGGATTCCGAGGAGGGGCGTGACATGGCCAGGACGACCAGGGGCGGCGGCGGGAGCCGGCCGCCGGCGGGGCGGGAGGCGGACGACCCGGGGCTCATCACCCGCATCGAGCGGGTCGCGAAGTCGATCGGCGTGACCCTGCCGGCCGCCGATCAGCTCCGCGAGGTGCGCGACCAGGCCCGCGGCGACGTCCCGGCCACCCCGGCGACCGAGGCGGCCGCGTATCTCGGCAGCGACGCCCGGGCCCAGGCCGCGGCCGGCGTCGTCGTGGTCCTCGTCGACGCGGCCGGCGAGATGGTCTCGAAGCGGCTCTTCGGCCGCCGCCCGCGCTGACGCCGGCCGGCAGGCGGGGCAGGGCGGCGCCGCCCGCGTCGGCAGGAGGTCGCGCGCGGAGCCGCGGCGCGGCGGGAAGCCGCCCGCACGCGCTGGTCAAGGCGCGACCCGTCCTGTTATCCTCCCGCCATGCCGACCCGGGACCTCCCGCGCAACCCGCGCCTGCGCAACATCGCCATCATCGCGCACGTCGACCACGGCAAGACGACGCTCGTCGACATGATGCTGCGCCAGAGCGGGCTCTTTCGCGCGAACGAGACCGTCGTGGAGCGGGTGATGGACTCCATGGACCTCGAGCGCGAGCGCGGCATCACCATCATGGCCAAGAACGCCTCGCTGCGGTACGGCGACGTCAAGATCAACATCGTCGACACGCCGGGACACGCCGACTTCGGCGGCGAGGTGGAGCGGATCCTCGCCATGGTCGACGGCGCCCTCCTGCTCGTCGACGCGGCCGAGGGCCCCTTGCCGCAGACCCGCTTCGTGCTGCGCAAGGCGCTCGAGGCCGGCCTCAGGCTGATCGTGGTGATCAACAAGATCGACCGGCAGGACGCACGGCCGAAGGAGGTCCTCGATCAGGTCTTCGACCTCTTCATCGACCTCGGGGCCTCCGAGGAGCAGGCCGACTTCCCGGTGCTCTACGCGGTGGCGAAGGCGGGCGTCGCCGTGGCGGACCCGGCGGAGGTCGCGGGGCTCGGCCTCGACGAGGTGCGCCGCCGCTTCGACCTGCGGCCGCTCTTCGAGGCGATCGTCGAGACGATCCCGGCGCCGCCGGCCGACGTCGACGCGCCGGCGCGGCTCCTCGTGTGCAACCTCGGCTACTCCGACTACCTCGGCCGGCTGGCCATCGGGCGCCTCGTGTCGGGGCGGCTCAAGGCCAACCAGACGTACGCGGTCATCGGCGAGGGGCCGGACGGCCGGCCGGTGCAGACGCGCGCGAAGCTCACGGCGCTCTTCGCGTTCGAGGGGCTCGAGCAGGCGCCGGTGGAGGAGGCGGTGGCGGGCGACATCGTCGCCGCCGCCGGCGTCGAGCACGTCCGGATCGGCGACACGATCGCCGACGCCGAGCGTCCCGCCGCGCTGCCGCGGGTGCGGGTCGACGAGCCGACGGTGGCGATGGTGTTCTACGCGAACACGTCGCCCGTGGCCGGTCGGGAAGGGGAGTTCGTCACCTCCCGCAACATCAAGGACCGCCTCGAGCGCGAGGTGCTGCGCAACGTGGCGCTCCGCCTCGGGCCCCAGCCGTCGGCCGACGCCTTCACGGTGCTCGGGCGGGGGGAGCTGCAGTTCGCGGTGCTCATCGAGCAGATGCGGCGGGAAGGCTACGAGCTGATGGTGAGCCGTCCCGAGGTGGTCACGAAGACCGACCCGGCCGGCCGCCGGCTCGAGCCGGTCGAGCACGCGGTGGTCGACGTGCCCGAGGCCTACGTCGGCACCGTCACCGAGCTCTTCGCCCGCCGCAGGGGACGGATGACCAACATGCACTACGACGGCCACGGCCGGGTCCGGCTCGAGTTCGACATCCCGTCGCGCGGCCTCATCGGGCTGCGGTCGGAGTTCCTCACCGGCACGCGTGGCGAAGGGTTGCTCCACACGCGGGTGGAGGGCTACGAGCCGTGGGCCGGCGACATCGGCCGGCGGCCCAACGGCGCGCTCGTCGCCGACCGGGCGGGCGTCACCACCACCTACGCGCTCCTCAACCTCGAGCCGCGGGGCGTCCTCTTCGTCGGGCCCGGCACCGAGGTCTACGAGGGGATGATCATCGGCGAGCACAACCGCGACAGCGACCTCAACGTCAACGCCGTGCGCGAGCGGAAGCTCACGAACATCCGCCAGTCGACGCAGGAGGTCCTCGTCACCCTGTCGCCCCACCGGCAGATGAGCCTCGAGCAGGCGCTCGAGTGGATCGACGAGGACGAGCTGGTCGAGGTCACGCCGAAGTCGATCCGCCTGCGCAAGCGCATCCTTTCCGCCGACAAGCGCTCCGTCCGCCGCTTCGAGTGACCCGGTCGGGTGCCGGGATTCGCTCAGGTGCCGGGATTCGCGAAGAACTCGAGCTGGATGTTGTCCGGGTCCCGGAAGACGAGCACCTGTCCGTAGGACTCGGTGGCGATGGGGGAGTGCGTCACGCCGCGCTCCTCGAAGGTGCGCTTCCAGGCCTCGAGCTCCGCGCGGCCCGACACGAGGAACGCGAGGTGGTCGAGGCCGACTCGCGTCTCGTCGAAGGGCTTCCCGTCGCTTCGCTCGTGCTGCACCAGGACGAAGAGGAGCTTCGACTCCGGGTGGAGCAGGAACGAGACGCCGGGGTGGCCGCCCGTGCTCGTCAGCCCGAGAACGTCCCGGTACCACCGCGTGCTCGTCTCGAGGTCGCGCACGGTGAGGACGACGTGGGAGACGCCCGAGAAGGTCGGCATGGAGGTCCTCCTGGTTGCGAAGAGCAGCCCGGCGCCGCCGGGCCGAGCGAGCGGCTCGCGCAGGCGGCTCGACGCCGGGCATGCGCATCGAGGTAGACGGTCGGCACGCCTCACGCTAGCATACGCCCCTTCCTTCCCCCACTTGGCAAGGAGTTGTGCGCATGATCACGGCTAGGTCGCGCGCCGGCCGAGGGGCTGCCCTCGCTGCCGTCCTGCTCGCAACCTTCGCGGTGGCTGGCTGTCAGACCGCCGCACCCCGGGGCAATGGTCAGGCGAGCCAGCCGGTCGATCCCGAGCAGGCCCGTCTCGAGAGGCTCCCGCCGAGGAGCGGCAGGCGCTCGCGGCGGCTCAACGCGAGGCCGAGGCGGCCGCCGACGCGGTGGCCGCGGCACGGCGCATGGTCGACCGCCGCGCCCTCGAGGCCGCGCTCGCCAGGGACGAGGCGGCGGCGGCCAGGAGCTTCGCCCGGGCGGCCCGTACCCGGGCCGAACTCGCCCGGCGGTTCGGCGCCGAAGCGGGGCTCGACAGCGCGCCGGTCCTGTCGCTCCTCGAGCGGGCGGAGCAGTTCCAGAAGCAGGCCGAGGCGCGGGAGACGCTGGCCGCCGCGCGCGCCGCCCACGCGAGGGCGATGGTGCCGGTGGCCGAGGCGCGCGCCGAGGTCGCGCGCCAGAAGGTCAGGGTCGCCCGCGAGCGGGCCCTCGCCGCGACGCGACCGGGCGTCGAGCAGGTGGCCTATCCGCCGCTGGCCGACGCGCAGGCCGCGCTCGCCAGCGCGGAGGCGGACCTGGCGCGCGTCGAGGCGTACGCCATCCGGCGCCAGGCGGAGGTCGAGACGGCCACGTACGCGCTCGCGCGGCTCGGCGCGCCGGTCACGATCACCGCGGTGGCCGCGGCCGGCACCTGGCCGGCCTTCACCACCGAACCGGCCTCCCAGGTCGGGGGGCAGCCCGCGCCGGCCGCCCAGGCGCCGACGGCGGCCCGGCCGGCTGCCGTCGAGCCTGCGCCGGCTCCGCCCGCGCTCACGCAGCCGACGCAGGGCGGCGCCGTCGTGTTCGAGCCGTCCGGCAACGCCGGCACGCCGCGCTGATCCCGGCCGCCCGGGCCTGGAGACGCGACCCCGGCCCGGGCGGCTCCCACGCCGTTCTCACACGCCTACATTGTGAAAAAGCGAACAACGTTCGACCCCGGGTTGACGCTGTCGACAGTCGGCAGTTACCCTTGATTCCGTCGACGCGAGGAGTCGGTATGCGACCGCTCGATCTCCGGCCCGTCGATCTGAGGCCGGCCCCCCCGTTGGCCGACAGGATCGCCGAGGCGCTCCGCGACGCGATCATCGCGGGCACGCTCGAGCCGGGGAGTCGCGTCAACGAATCGGAGATCGCCGCGCGCTACCGGATCAGCCGCTCCCCGGTGCGCGAGGCGCTCCGCCTGCTGCAACAGGAAGGTCTCATCGCCATGGAGCCGCGGCGGGGCGCGTTCGTGAAGCGCCTGACGCCGCAGGAAGTGGTAGACGTGTACGACGTGAAGAGCGTACTCGAGGGGCGGGCCACGGGGCTGGCCACGCGGCGCATGACCGAGAGCGAGATCGACAGCCTCGCGGCGTGCGTCGCCCGGATGGAACGGGAGGTCGCGGCAGGCGACATGACCGCGTACGTCGACTCGACCCGGCAGTTCCACGAGATCATCGTGCGCGGCGCCGGCAACGCGACCCTCGCCTCCATCTACCAGGGCCTCGAGCGCAAGATCCACTGGCTACGGACGCTGTCCCTGTCGCGGCCGGGGCGGGTCGAGGTGTCGCTCGCCGATCACCGCGCCATCCTCGACGCCATGCGACAGCGCGACGCCCGCCGCGCCGAGGCGCTCGCCCACGCGCACATCGAGCAGGCCGGCCAGGACCTGCTGCCGCGCCTCGAGCGGATGGTGGGCGACGCGCGACGCCTCGCCCTCGACGTCACCAACCCCAACGTGAGGCCACGATGAGTCTGACGAGAGAAGTCGCCCGGTTCGTCCACACCACTCGCCTCGCCGACATCCCGGACGAGGTCCAGACGCTCGCGAAGTCCTACATCCTCGACGGGCTCGGCGTCGCCCTCGCGGGATCCACGGAGCCCTGCTGCAAGATCGCGCTCAAGCACTACCAGGCGCAGGCGCCGAAGGGGCAGGCGTGGGTGATCGGGCAGCCGGTGCGGATGCCGGCGGAGATCGCGGCGTTCCTGAACGGCATGGCGGCGCATGCCATGGACTACGACGACACCCAGCTGTCGACGTCGAAGGACGCCGTGTACGGCCTCCTCACGCACCCGACGACGCCGGTCCTCAACGCCGCCTGGGCGGCCGCCGAGGTGGCGGGCAAGGGGGGCAAGGAGCTGCTCGAGGCGTACATCCTCGGGGTCGAGATCGAGTGCCGGCTCTCCGACGCCATGAGCCCCAAGCACTACCAGAACGGCTTCCACTCCACCGGCACCGTGGGGCACCTCGGCGCCGCCATGGCGGCCGGCAAGCTCCTCGACTGCACCGAGGACGAACTGGTCCACTCGCTCGGGCTCGCGGCGAGCATGGCGGCCGGGCTTCGCGAGAACTTCGGGACGATGACCAAGCCGTTCCACGCCGGCCGGGCCGCCGGCAACGGCCTGCTCGCCGTCCTTCTCACGAAGCGCGGCTTCACCTCCACGGACGTGATCCTCGAGGCGCGCCGCGGCTTCTTCCACGCCTTCGGCCAGGGCAACCCGTACGAGGCGTCCAAGGTCGAGGGGCGGTTCGGCAAGCCGTACTTCTTCATCGAGCCGGGCATCGCCATCAAGCCGTACCCCTCGGGCTCGCTCTCGCACCCGGCCCAGGACGTGATCCTCGAGCTGGTGAAGACGCACGACATCAAGCCGGAACAGGTCGAGAAGATCGACGTCGGCACCAACTCGAACATCCCCAACGCCCTCATCTACCCGATGCCGACCACGGAGCTCGAGGGGAAGTTCTCCATCCCCTTCTGCATGGCCATCGCCGTCGTCGAGCGCAAGGCCGGCATCGCGCAGTTCACCACGGAGAAGGTGCGCGACCCGAGGGTCGTGGAGATCATGAAGCGCACCACCCTCTACGTGGATCCGGAGATGGAGCGGCTCGGCTTCGACCTGGCGCGCTCGGTCGTCAAGGTGCGCCTCAAGGACGGCCGCGTCATCGAGGGGCGGGCCGACCGGGCGCACGGCACCCCGCCCGACCTGCTCTCCTTCGACCAGCTCGCCGAGAAGTTCCGCGACTGCGCGCGCCTCGCCGTGACGAAGGAGCAGGCGGAGCGGGCCATCGAGGCGGTCCGCCACATCGAGACGGTCGGCCGGATCTCGACGTTCCTCGCCGGGCTCGCCGGTAAGGGGGCCGCGCGGGCGGCCAGGCCGGCACGGCCGGCGGCCCGGAAGGGCGGCGCGAAGGCGGCTTCCGCGCGCAAGGCCGCGCCGAAGCGGGCCGCCGCGAAGAAGGCCGCCGCGAAGAAGGCGCCGGCTCGAAAGGCCGCGGCGCGCAGGCCCGCTCGCCGCTCCGCGGCGTCGCGGAGCCGGTAGGGTAGGACGGAGGGGCGCATGCCGACCGCGTCGGAGCGACTGGCCGAATTCGCCGTCGGGGTGAGCCTCGACCGTGTGCCGGCCGAGGTCGCCGACAAGGCGCGCCTGATCATGCTCGACACGGTCGGCATCGCGCTCGCGGCCTCGACGCGCGACTCCGGGCCGATGGCCATCGCGCTGGCCCGCCAGCTCGGGGGCAAGCCCGAAAGCCAGGTGATCGGCGCCCCCTTCAAGGTATCGGCCGCGAACGCCGTGCTCGCCAACGGCACCACGGCCCACAGTCTCGACTACGACGACACCCTCGAGGAGGGGATCATCCACGCCGGCTGCTGCGCCGCGACGACGGCGCTCGCGGTCGGCGAGGCGGTCGGGGCGTCGGGACGCGCCGTGCTCGAGGCGGCGATCGCCGGCGTCGAGGTCATGGGCACGCTCGGCGTCGTGGCGCCCGGCCGCTTCCACGCGCGCGGGTTCCACCCGACCTCGGTCACCTCCGCCTTCGGGGCGGCGGCCGTTGCCGGGCGCCTCTACGGCCTCACCGCGGAACAGCTCGTCCACGCCTTCGGCATCGCGGCGAGCCAGGCCAGCGGGATCATCGAGTACCTCGCGGACGGCTCCTGGACCAAGCAGTTCCACCCCGGCTGGGGGGCGCACGGGGGGATCGTGGCGGCGCTCCTGGCCCGGGAGGGGTTCCGGGCGCCGCGGACCGCCATCGACGGGGCGCGCGGCTTCTTCGCGGTCTTCGCGGGGAAGGAGGGGGTCGATCTGTCGCGGATCGAGCGGATCGGGCGCGACTGGCTCCTGCCGAAGTTCGTCTTCAAGAGCTACCCGTGCGGCTCGATTTCCCACCCCTACATGGACTGCGCCCTGCGCATCAGGCAGCGTCACGCGCCGCGCCCGGAGGACATCGCCGAGGTCGTCTGCCGGACCCACGAGGGGCCGGTGCCCCGGCTCTGGGAGCCTCTCGCGGACAAGCACCGCCCGGTGACCCCGTACGCCGCGAAGTTCAGCCTGCCGTACAGCATCGCCACGATGCTCGTGCGCGGCAAGGCGGGGATCGCCGAGTTCGAGGAGCCGGCCATCCGGGACCCCGAGGTGCTCGGGGTGGCGGGCCGGATCCGCTACGTCATCGACAATACCCTCGAATATCCCAAGCACTTTTCCGGTCACGTACGGGTGATCCTTCGGGACGGCCGTGTCCTCGAGGAGAACCAGGCACACCCCCGCGGGGGGCTCGAGGACCCGATCCCTCGGGAGGAGATCGAAGCCAAGTTCCGGGCCAACGCGGTCCTCGCCGTTTCGGCGGAGGCCGCGGATGCGACCATCGACCGGATGGCCCGGCTCGAGTCGCTGCCGGAAGTCGCCTCCCTCGCGTCCCTCTGGGCGCGATAGGCGGCGGACGCGGAACAGGAGGAAGGTGGTATGCAGCGAATGACGAAGACGGTCGTGGCTGCGGTCATCGGGGCGGCGCTCGCCGTCACCCCCCTGGCCTCGGCGCAGGACAAGTACCCCTCGAAGCCGATCGTGATGGTCACGCATTCGAGCCCTGGCGCCGGCGGCGACATCTTCCTGCGCCAGCTCGGCAAGCACCTCGAGCCGATCCTCGGGCAGCCGATCGTCGTCGAGAACGTCCGGGGCGGCGCGTCGGCCAAGGCGGTCTCCCACGTCGCGACGTCGAAGCCGGACGGCTACACGCTGTACGGCTCCACGCCGACCATGCTCCAGACGCCGCTCCTCACCACCACGCAGCACTCGTACAAGGATCTCAAGCCGGTCGCGAACGTCTTCCTCGACCCGATGGTCCTGTACGTCAAGGCCGACAGCCCCTACAAGTCCCTGAAGGACGCCGTCGAGGACGCGCGGCGTAACCCCGGCAAGAAGAAGTGGGGGGCGGCCACGCCCGGCTCGGTCGAGCACATGCTCGTCCACAACATGGCGAAGACCGCGAACATCAAGGTCACCCCGGTCACGTTCGAGGGGGGCGGTGACCTGCTCGTCGCGGTCCTCGGCGGCGCGGTCGACCTCGGCATCGGCGAGCCTGGCGAGCTGGTCTCGCAGGTCGAGAGCAAGCAGGTGCGCATCCTCGCGTCCTTCACGGACGAGCCGCTCCCCGGCGCCGACTACCCGACGGCCAAGCAGCAGGGCTTCGACATCGTGGTCGTGAAGTTCCGCGGCCTGCTCGGCCCGAAGGGGATGCCGGACCAGGTGGTCCGGACGCTCGAGGACGCCGTCAAGAAGGCGCTCGAGTCGCCGGAGTACAAGCGGTACATCGAGCAGGTGAAGCTGATCCCGAGGTTCATGCCCTCGGACGAGTACCAGAAGTTCCTCGACGACATGAACCGGCAGCTCACGGAGTACCTGCAGGAGATCGGCGTCAAGAAGAGCTGATCCGATCCGTCGGCGGGGCCGGCGACGGCCGGCCCCGCCGCTCCTCTGCCAACGCGTTGTCGACCCGGCACGCACACCCGAGCACAGGAGCACGCCATCCATGGCCCTCGTCGATCGCCTGACCGGTCTCCTCCTGGTGGGGCTCGCGGTCGCCTACTACCGCCTGGCCGGCGAGATCGAGGTCGGTCTCGCGAGCGACCTCCTCGGGCCGCAGTACTTCCCGAAGCTCCTCGCCGTGGCGCTCGGCCTGTCGAGCGCGTGGCTCGTCGTCCGGTCGTTCCGGCCGGCCGCGCGTCGCAACGAGCCGGTGCGGGCTGAGGCCGAGCGGCTCGCCAACCTCTGGATCGCCCTCGGGCTCACCGTCGTCTACCTGATCCTGCTGCCGCACGTGGGCTTCCTGCTGCTCACCCCGGTGCTCCTCGGAGCGTTCGTCTGGGTGCTCGGCTACCGGCGGTGGGTCCCCCTCGTCGGCACGGCGGTCGGGGTGAGCGTGGCGCTGTGGGTCGTCTTTGCCTGGCTCCTCGGGGTCCGGTTGCCGCCGGGCCTCCTGGACGCCTAGGAGAGCCGGAGGCCTCGTGCTTGAGTTGTTCGCCATCGGATTCGCCGAGGCGCTGAAGCCGTACTCGCTCCTGGCGATGGCGGCCGGCGTCACCTGGGGCATCATCGGCGGCGCGCTGCCCGGCATTTCGGGCTCGATCGCCATGGCGCTCCTGTTGCCGTTCACCTTCGGGATGCCGTCGTCGGCGGCGCTCATGATGCTCGCCGGGGTCTACATCGGCGCCATGTACGGCGGGTCGATCACCGCGATCCTCATCCGCACCCCCGGTACGCCCGGCGCGGCCATCACGATCATCGACGGCTACGAGCTGCAGCGGCGGGGCGAGGGGGCCAGGGCGCTCGGCATCTCGCTCGTGACCGGCTTCTTCGGCGGCGTGGCGAGCGTCCTCATCCTGGTCTTCCTCGCGATCCCGCTGTCGCGGGTGGCGCTCGCCTTCCAGGCGGCGGAGTACTTCGCGCTCGGCTTCTTCGGCCTCTGCCTGATTTCCAGCCTCGCCGGCAAGGAGCAGCTCAAGGGGCTCATCTCCGGCCTCGTCGGGCTCATGTTCGCGACGATCGGGACCGACCCGTTCTCGGGCACCCCGCGCTTCACGCTCGGCAACGTGAACCTCATCGGCGGCATCGAGCCGATCGTCGCCATCATCGGGCTCTTCGCCGTCTCCGAGATCTTCCAGCAGGTCACGGAGACGACGGCGTGGGAGAAGTTCAAGGGGAAGGCGCGGACGGTGCTGCCGACCTGGTCGGAGCTTCGCCGGCTCACGCCGGCGATGATCATCGGCACGATCGTCGGCACCCTCGAAGGGCTCCTGCCGGGCGGCGGCGGTTCGGTCGCGTCCTTCATCGCCTACAACGAGACCCGGCGCTGGTCGAAGCACCCCGAGGAGTTCGGACACGGGTCCATCGAGGGGGTCGCGGCGCCGGAGACGGCGAACAACGTCGTCACCGGCACCGCCCTGATCCCGCTCCTCACCTTCGGCATCCCGGGTTCGAACTCGGCGGCGATCTTCCTCGGCGCGATGATGCTCCACGAGCTCCTGCCGGGGCCGACGCTCTTCGAGAAGCGGCCGGAGGTGGTCTACGGGCTCTTCGCGAGCCTCCTCATCTCGAACGTCTTCATGCTCGTCATCGGCTACCTCGTCCTCAAGCCGTGCGTCCGGCTCGTGAACGTGCCGAAGCCGCTCCTCCTGAGCGGGATCCTCGGCCTCGTCCTGGTCGGCGCCTACTCGGTGACGAGCGACATCTTCAACGTCTGGCTCGTCCTCGGGATGGGGCTCCTCGGGTACCTCATGCGGCGCTACCACTTCAACGTCCTCGCGGCGGTCCTCGGGCTCGTGCTCGGCTTCATGGTCGAAGTGAACTTCCGACGGGCGCTGGTGCTGTCGGGCGGCGACTACCTGACGTTCGTGGAGCGCCCGATCAGCGCGATCCTCCTCTT
This sequence comes from Thermodesulfobacteriota bacterium, assembly GCA_036562265.1. Classification (GTDB taxonomy): domain Bacteria; phylum DASVDK01; class DASVDK01; order DASVDK01; family DASVDK01; genus DASVDK01. Next base: position 12,067 of record DATCKS010000485.1, read on the forward strand.
CTTCGCGCTCGTCACGCTGCTCCTGCCGCTCTGGCGGCGCTTCCGGGAGCTGAAGGAGCAGGCAGGCGAGGCGGCGTAAGCGATGGGCACCCTGGCCGAACGTCTCGCCGCGGCCGCCGTCGGGACGCGGTGGGGGGACATCCCTGCCGACGTCGTCGCGAAGGCGAAGCTCTGCACGCTGGACCAGCTCGGCGTCGTCCTGGCCGCATGGCCCGAGGCGTCGACGCAGGCGCTCTGGGCGCACGTGCAGGAAATGGGGGTGGGGGAGCCGCAGGCGACCGTGGTCGGCTCCGGGCGGCGCGCCTCGGTCGCGCACGCGACCCTCCTCAATGCCGCCATGGGGCACTCGCTCGAGCTCGAGGACCACCACAGCCACACCCGGTCGCTCAACCACCCCGGCGTCTGTTCCATCCCGCCGGCGCTCGCCATGGGGGAGTGGCGGCGCGCGGCCGGCCGCGACGTGCTGCGGGCAATCGTCCTCGGCTACGAGGTGGGCAGCCGCCTCTCGCGGGCGATCCC
>DATCKS010000487.1:0-4702 GCA_036562265.1 Thermodesulfobacteriota bacterium
GCCCGTTCCCGCAGTTCCTCTCGCGTGGCGGCGCTGATCGGGTGCGCCATCAGGGCGAACGGGTAGTCCGGCACCCCCTGCGCGGCCGCCATCTCGGCCGCGGACTGGCGGAACGGCTCGGTGCAGACGACGGCCGCCGGCACGCCGGCCCGTTCGAGAAGGATCCCGTCGAGCAAACTGCTCGCGCTGCACGACCCTCAATCGCCGATTCCGGCGATCACCACGTCGCAGCGGCGCCGCGCCTCCTCCACCATCTCGGGCGGCAGCGGCTTGGCGGACGTCGGCTTTCGCAGTCGCACGACGGTGATCGACGGCTCCGTTTCGGCGAGGCACTCCGCGACGAGGTCGAGCGCCGCGTCGGAGTTCCGCTTGGTGTTGTCGAGGAGCCCGACCCTCAGCCCCGCGAGCGCTCGCGGACGGGGGGCGAGCCCCGACGCCGGCAGCGGGTCGGGGTCCACCGTCGGATCGAGGACGACGAATCGTTCCATGGTGCCCTCCTCAGCGTTCCGGGACGTCGATGCGCACCGACACCGCCCGGCAGTCCGACTTGCGCGCCCAGCCGGGCAGGACGGCCGAGAAGCGCCCCGCCTCCCCGCCCGCCACGACGACCAGCAGGTCCTCGGGCGCCGGCGTCGCGTGCACGACCTCGGCGTCGTCGCCCGGCGCGTCGGGCGCGAGCACGCCGCCCGCCTTGAGTTCCCCCCGCGTTCGGACCGCCGTGCGCCAGAGGTGCTCGCGCACCTGCCGCTTCGTCCAGCCGGCCGCCGCGATGGTCGCCGCGTGCTCGGGACAGAGGACGACGAGCATCTCCTGCCGGCCGCCGATGTTCGCGCTCCCGAGCGCGCGCATCCGGTCGGCGATCGTCGCGAGGATCCCCTCGGGGGTCGTCGACACGTGATTCGACACCTGGTTCGGCGCCTCGGCCGCCATGACGGTGACCACGCTCTCGTCGCGACCGAAGCCGCGCTCGACGTGGAGGGGGTCGAAGCGCCCGTCCTCGATCTCCCCGATGCAGTAGGTGTAGCGGCCGGGGTGGCCGAGCGTGCCCCGGTCGAAGACGCCGCCGCAGACGTTGTGGAGCACGAGCCGGACCGCCCGGCCGATGGTGGCGTTGGCGCGGTGGCCGGGGCCGAAGACGTTGCGCCCGGCGTTGACGCCGATCGCCCGCCCGTACGGGCCGTTGACGATCACGAGCGGCGCGACGCCGGCGGTGCTCGCCGCCGGCCCGTGGAGGCCGAACGCCGGATCGAGCATCGCCCGCACCGCCGCGAGGACGACCGGCAGGTACTCGGGCCGGCAGCCGGCCATGACCGCGTTCACCGCGACCTTCTCGGCGGTCACGGTGCGCCGGCGCTCCGGGATCGTCCCGAGCACCAGGCCGGGCTCGACGCGGGCGGTCTTGAGCGCCGCCTCGACCCGTTCGGGGGTTGGCGGCACCACCGGCAGCCCGTCCGTCCATCCCCGCTCGAGGAAGAGTTCCATCGCCTCGAGCGGGCCCGCGGTCTCGATCCGCGCCGACGCCAGCGGCATCGCCACCCCCCTACCCCTTCGTCCCGCCGGAGGTGAGCCCCTCGACGAACTGGCGCTGCAGCACGACGAAGAGCCCGATGACCGGCAGGAGCGCCACGCAGACGGCCGCCATGAGCGGCCCCCACTCGACGCCGAAGGAGCTGACGTACAGGTACAGCCCCACCGGGACGAGCCGCATCTGGTCCGAGCTCGTCAGGGTAAGCGCGATGATGAACTCGTTCCAGACCCAGATGAAGACGACCATCGACGCCGCGGCGAGCCCCGGGCGCGTAAGCGGGAGGATCACCCGCACGAACGCCTGGAACGGCGTGCACCCGTCGATGAGCGCGGCCTCCTCGAGGTCTCGCGGGATCGACTCGAAGAACCCCCGCATGAGCCAGATGGCGGTCGGCACCTGCCAGCCGGCGTACACGAGCACGAGCCCGAGGTAGGTGTCCTGGAGCCCCACCTGGTTGGCCATCAGGTAGAGCGGCACGAGGACGACGATGCCCGGGATCATGATCGTCATCAGGAGGAGGAAGAGGACGAGCTTCTTGCCCCGGAAGTCGAAGCGCGCCGCCGCGTAGCCGCCGAGGCTGCCGGCGGCGAGCGTCACGGCGAGCGTCAGCAGCGCCACGACGAGGCTGTTCAGGTAGTACCGGGGCATGTTCGACTGGAAGACGAGCCGGTAACTCTCGAGGGTCACCGGATCGGGCCACCAGCGCGGCGGGTAGGCGACCACGTCGGACTCGACCTTGAGCGACGTGACGAGCGCCCAGAGGATCGGCACGAGACAGAAGACGACCGTCGCCGCGAGGATCACGTACGTCGCGACGTCGTCGGCGCGGATGGCCGTCTTGCGCGGCGCCCGCGTCACGCGTGCCCCTCCCCCCGCAGGATCCGGATGTAGATGATGCTGAAGAGGATGTTGAAGAGGAACATGTAGACCGCGATGGCCGACGCGTACCCGACGTGGAAGAGCTGGAACGCCTCGCGGTAGACGCGGATGGCCATGACCTCCGTGGCCCCGGCCGGCCCCCCTCCGGTGAGGACGAGCGGCAGCGTCACCATGTTGAAGTAGTGGATCGTCATCATGACGGTGGCGATGAGGATCGTGTTCCGGATGAGCGGCAGCCGGATCCGGAAGAGGCGCGTCCACCGCGACGCCCCCTCGACGAGCGCCGCCTCGATCGCCTCGCGCGGCACCGTCTGGAGCGCGGCGAGGATCAGGAGCATCGGGTACGGGAACGAGTGCCAGACGTTGGCGAGGATGAGCGTCGCCATGGCGCCCGTCGGCGTGCCGAGGGCGTTGAACGCCCCGCCGAACCCTTCGCGGACGAAGTACGTTACCGGCCCGAACTGCGGGTTCACGAGCCAGCTCCAGGTGAGCGCGGTGATGATCTGCGACACGACCCAGGGCAGGATGATGAGGGTCCGGAAGAACGTCTTGCCCTTCTCCACCCGGTGGATGAGGAGCGCGATGAGGAGCCCCAGGGGCAGCGCCAGGGCCAGCGAGCCGAAGACGTACTGGAACGTCCGCAGGATGTTGTTGAGCCCTTCCGGGTCCGTCAGGAAGCGCAGGTAGTACCGGAACCCCAGGAAGGACACGCGCTGGACGAACTCCGTCCGGTACACGCTGTAGACCAGCGCGTAGCCGAGCGGGATGAAGTTCACCAGCAGCACGAGGAGGACGGCCGGTCCGAGGAACAGGACCGGGAGCCGGTACTGCCCCAGGAGGGCAGCACCGGCTCCGGGCTTCGCCGGCATTACAGCTCGATCTCGGCGTTCCACCGTTTCGCGATCTGGGAGAGGACCTCCCGGGCCGGCCGGCGGTTCTGGATCATGTCCTGCGCGCCGCCGGCGAAGAGGTCGGCGAGGAAGTTGTTCTTCGGGTGGTACTTCCACGGGTGCGGGTGGTCGGCCATGTACTCGAGCTGGATGCGCATGTCGGCCGCCTCGGGCGTCTGGAACCAGGGGTCCTTGAGGACCGACTTGCGCGAGGGCGGCTCGGCCGCGAGCTTCGCGTTCACGAGCTGGGCCTCTGGCGAGAGCATGTGCTCGATGAACAGGCCCGCCGCCTCCTGCTCCTTGCAGTCCTTGCTCATGACCAGGAACTTCCCCGTCACCAGCGCCGGCTGCGGCTTGCCGCGCTCCGGGCCGGGCGACGGCGCGATGCCGAGGAACTTGCCGAACTGCCCCTTGCGGGCGGTCGCCACGACGTTGCTCGAGAGGTGGGTGAAGGCGGCCGTGCCGGCGGCGAAGGCGTCGGTCATCTGATCGCGCGTCGTCGACACGATGGAGGGCGGCGTGGCCTTGTACTTGTAGACCATGTCCGCCAGCCACTCGAGCGCCATCGCCCCCTTCTCGTTGTCGAACGCGGCCCGGCCGTCCTCGTGGAGGACCTCGGTCCCGGCGGCCCAGAAGGCGGGGATCAGCCAGTTCGTCAGGCCGACGGCGTTGCCGTCCTTGCTGAGGCCGATGATGTAGCCGACCCGCCGATCCGTCTGCAGCGCGGCGGCCGTCTTGCCCAGCTCGTCCCAGCTCTGCGGCACGCCGAGGCCCTTCTCCTCGAGGAGGTCGGTCCGGTACCAGAGCGCGGAGCAGAGGAGGGAGTTCCAGTAGACCCCCATGAGCTTGCCGTTGTAGGTGGTGTTGGACACCGGCAGGACGAAGTCGTCCCAGTCGGCCTTCGTCCACCGCTTGCCGACCCACCCGTCGAGCGGCTGCAGCGATCGCGCGGGAATGTGCAGCGGCAGGCCGTACGTCGACAGCTGCGCGACGTCCGGCGCCCGGCCGGCGGCGGCCGCCTGGATGACGCGGGAGTCCATCTGCTGCCACGGGACCGCCTGCACCTCGACCTCGATGTCCGGGTGCCGCTCCCGGAACATGTCGACCATCTGCTTCTCGGCCCTCGATCGCGGGTTCGGCTGGCTGTGGTCGAGCGGGGACCAGTACACGATCTTGACCTTGCGCTTCACCGCCGGCGCCCCGAACGCGCGCCCCGGCGCCCCGGCCGCCAGCCCCGCCAGGGCGAGACCGGCCCCGCGGAGCGCCTCGCGCCGTGTCGCCCCGCGCGTCCCCGTGGTCTGGTTCTCCTGCTGCTTACGTCGCATCCCGATCCTCCTTGACCGTCGTGGGCGTCGCGTTCCCGCCCACCTCCCGGAGCGCCGTCTGCCGGCCGAACTCGATGTGC
>DATCKS010000494.1:0-8299 GCA_036562265.1 Thermodesulfobacteriota bacterium
GCCGGTGGGCACCACGGCAAGGCTGGGCGCGCGCCACGCCTGCCTCAGCCGCTCGACGACGCCGGAGGCGTCGTAGAAGTCGGTCGGCTCCTCCCGCCGCTGCCAGGACCGCGGATGACGGGCCCCGACCAGGACGGCGGCCATTTGCATCTCCTCGAGCGGCAGCTTCTCCCCCTCGCGAGGGAGGAACACCTTGCCGACCTCGAAGAGCCGGAGCCGCCGCACCCCCTGCCGCAGGTTGTGCTCCACGGCGCCGAGCAGGCCCGGCACGAGCGTCGTGCGCATGACCGACATCTCGACCGACAGCGGGTTGCGCAGCGCGATCGGCCGGCGCCGCACGTCGTCCTCGGGCAGGCCGAGGCGCTCGATGGCCGCCGGCGCGATGAAGGCAAAGGTGATGGCCTCGTCGAAGCCGCAGCCGACGAGCGCCGTGCGCGCCTCCGCCGCGAGCGCCGTGGCCGCCCCACGCGCGTCGGTCGCCGGTCGGACCTCGGGCATGCGGTACGGGACGGCGTCGTAGCCGTGGAGCCGAACCACCTCCTCGACGAGGTCCACGTCCTTGTCGAGGTCGACGCGGAAGGACGGCACCTCCACCGTGAGCCGGTCCGGATCGGCCTCGCGCCGCACCGGCAGCTCGAGCCGTTCGAGGTACCCGGCCACCGCCTCGCGCGTCAGCGGCGGCTCGAAGCCGATGAAACGGTTCAGCTTCGCGACCGACAGCCCGACGGTCCGGCGGGCGGGCCTGGCCACGTAGACGTCGGAGCGGTCCGCACCAGCCCGCGCCCGCGCGGCGGCGTCGGGCACGGCCAGCTCGGCAATGAGCGCCGTCGCCCGGTCGAGCGCTTCGAGGCAGCCCTCGGGATCGACGCGCCGCTCGAACCGGTACGAGGCCTCGGTCGCGAGCCCGAGCCGCCGTGCACCCCGCCTCACCACGGCCGGCGTGAAGGCGGCGCTCTCGAGGAAGACCGCCCGCGTCGCGTCGGTCACCTCGGTCGGCTCGCCCCCCATGATGCCGGCGAGGGCCACGGGACCGCTCGCGTCGGCGATGACGAGCACCTCCGGGTCGAGCGCGCGGTCGACGCCGTCGAGCGTGCGCAGGCGCTCGCCGGGGCGGGCACGGCGCACCTCGATGCGCGGGCCGGCGAGGCGCTCCGCGTCGAAGGCGTGGAGCGGCTGCCCGAGCTCGAGCATGACGTAGTTGGTGACGTCGACCACCGCGTTGCGCGGCCTGACCCCGGCCGCCTCGAGCCGGCGCTGCATCCAGGCCGGCGAGGGCACGCTCGCCACGCCGTCGATCCAGCGCCCCGCGTAGCGGGCGCAGTCGGCCGGGTCGGCGATCGCGACCGGCACGCGGCTTCCGGTCGACGGGAGCGGCGCGACCTCGCGCCGCACGAGCTTCGCGCCGGTTACCGCCGCCACCTCGCGGGCGACCCCGCGGATCGAGAGCAGGTCGGGGCGGTTCGGGTAGACCTTGACGACGAGCACCGCGTCGCCGAGCCCGAGCGCGTCGGCGAGCGGCGCGCCGAGCGGGGCATCGGGCGGCAGGATCAGGATGCCGGCGTGCTCGTCGCCGAGGCCGAGCTCGCGGGCCGAGCAGAGCATCCCCTCCGACACCTGACCGCGGATCTTCGAGCGCTTGATCTTCGCCCCGTTCGGCAGGACCGCCCCTTCGAGGGCGAGCGCCACCCGGTCGCCGACGCTCATGTTCGTGGCGCCGCAGACGATGGTCCGCGTGGCCTGGCCGTCGGTCACCTCGCAGAGCGAGAGGCGATCGGCGTCGGGATGGCGGCGGATGGCCTCGATGCGCGCGACGACGACCTTCTCGAGCGTCGGCCCGACGGTCTCCACCCCCTCGACCTCGAGCCCCGCGTCGGTGAGGCGGCGGGCGATCTCGGCCGGCGGCAACGCGACCTCCACGAACTCGCGCAGCCAGGAGAGCGGAACGCGCATCAGAACTGCCCCAGGAAGCGGACGTCGTTCTCGAAGAAGAGCCGCAGGTCGTTGATGCCGTACTTCAGCATCGCGACCCGCTCCATGCCCATGCCGAAGGCGAAGCCCGAGAGCTTTTCCGGGTCGTACCCGACGAAGCCGTAGACGTTGGGGTTCACCATGCCGGAGCCCAGGATCTCGAGCCACCCGCTCTGCCCGCAGACCCGACACCCGGAGCCGCGGCACTCGACGCACTGGATGTCCATCTCCGCCGACGGTTCGGTGAAGGGGAAGAAGGACGGCCGGAAGCGTGTCCGGATGCTCGAGCCGAACATCTCCCGGGCGAACGCGTGGAGCGTCCCCTTCAGGTCGGCGAAGGACACCCCCTCGTCCACCAGGAGCCCCTCGCACTGGTGGAACATCGGCGAGTGCGTCGCGTCGTGGTCGCTGCGGTAGACGCGGCCGGGGACGACGACCGCCACCGGCGGCTTCTGCCGCTCCATGACCCGCGCCTGCATCGGCGACGTGTGCGTGCGCAGGAGCACCTCGTCGTTGATCCAGAAGGTGTCCTGCATGTCCCGCGCGGGGTGGTCCTTGGGGAAGTTGAGCGCGGTGAAGTTGTAGTACTCGAGCTCGACCTCCGGCCCCTCGGCCACCCCGAAGCCGAACGACCGGAAGATGGACACGACCTCCTCGATCGTCCGGCTGACGAGGTGCACGTGGCCGAGTTCCGGCTGCCGGCCGGGGAGCGTCACGTCGATCCGCCCCCGCTCGAGGGCGGCCCGTCGCTCGGCCTCGCGTGCCCTGGCGAGCCGCTCTTCGACGCCCGTCTCGATCGCCGCCTTGATCTCGTTCAGCCGGGCGCCGAGCACCGGGCGGGCCTCGGCGGCGGCGGCCCCGAGCCCCTTGAAGAGCTCGGTGACGACCCCCTTGCGCCCGAGGTACTTGACGCGGACCGCCTGCGCCGCGTCGGCCGTGCCGGCCGCCTCGAGGTCGCGCGCGGCGTCGGCCGCGACCCGATCGAGCGTCGCCTGGTCGAGCACCCGGGACATGCAGGCGTCCTACGCCCCCGCGGCCGCCCGCACGGGCAGGCTCTTCTGCGCCGTCTCGACGAGGCGTCCGAACGCCGCCGGGTCGTTCACCGCCAGATCGGCGAGAACCTTGCGGTCGACCTCGACGCCCGCCGCCTTGAGGCCGCGCATGAGCTGGCTGTAGGAGACGTCGTGGGCTCGCGCGGCGGCGTTGATCCGCACGATCCAGAGCCGACGGAAGTCGCGCTTGCGCGCCTTGCGGTCCCTGAAGGCGTAGTTGAACGCCCGCCCGAGCGCTTCCTGCGCGACCTTGTTGATCTTCTTCTTGCTGCCGACGAACCCCTTGACGCGCTTGAACAGCTTGCGGCGCTTCTTGCGGGCGTTGACGGCCCTCTTGACACGCGGCATCGATTGACCTCTCGACCTTTCCTCACCGAGCCACCGGACGCCTGGCGAACGGGCGTGGTGGGCCGGCTCGATCTCGCCTCCGGGACGGGCGGCCCGCTACTTCATCTTGTCCAGGTACGGGGCGAGCTGCATGACCCGCCTGTGGTCAGCCTTGCTGACCAGCGCGGGAAGCCGCTTCTTGCGCTTGCCCTTGCGCGCCTCCCCGGTCAGAAGATGGCTCTTGCCGACCCTGCGGCGGCGGATCCTGCCCCCACCGGTCACCTTCAGGCGCTTCACGACCCCCCGGTTGCTCTTGAGCTTCGGCATGCTCTCGGTATCCCTTCGTTCAGTGCTTCGGCGCAACGATCATCGAGATCGCCCGGCCTTCCATCCGCGGTGACTGCTCGATCACCGCCAGCCCCTGCAGCTCGTTCGTGACTCGGTCGAGCATCCGCCGCCCGAACTCGGGGTGCGCCATCTCGCGTCCCCGGAAGACGACCGTGATCTTCGTCTTGTTCCCCTCTTCAAGGAACCGCTTCACGTTCTTCAGCTTGAAGTCGAAGTCGTGCTCGTCCGTCTTGGGCCGCATCTTCACTTCCTTGATGGACACCACGGTCTGCTTCTTCCGAGCTTCCTGGGCCTTCTTGGACTGCTCGTACTTGTACTTCCCGTAGTCCATGATGCGGCAGACCGGCGGTCTGGCCGTCGGCGACACCTCGACGAGATCGAGTTCCTGGCTCTCGGCCAGGCGAAGGGCTTCGGCAAGGGGCATGATCCCCACCTGCTGGCCGTTCGCGTCGATCACCCGCACCTCCGGGGCGCGGATCTTCCGGTTGACGTTGATTTCCCTGCTATGCGAGATGGAACACCCTCCTTGTGTTGCGGTTAATCCTGCGTGGCAGGCGGCGTCGGATCGGGCGCCGCCGCCTCGCGTGCGAATCTGGCGATGAACGCGTCGAGCGGCTCGGCGGGCATCGCCTCCCCGCCGCGGCCGCGCGGCGCCACGAGGCCGGCCTCGGCCTCCTTCTTGCCGACGACCAGCCCGTAGGGCACCTTCTGCACCTGCGCCTCGCGGATCTTGTAGCCGAGCTTCTCGTCCCGCTCGTCCACCGCGACCCGGAAGCCGGCCGCGCGCAGGCGCGCCGCCACCTCGTTCGCGTAGCCGTGCACCTCGCGCGAGATCGGCAGCACCACGAGCTGCACCGGCGCGAGCCAGGCCGGGAAGGCGCCGCCGTAGTGCTCCACGAGGATGCCGAAGAAGCGCTCGAGCGACCCGAGCAGCGCCCGGTGGATCATGTAGGGGCGGTGCGGCTTGCCGTCCTCCCCGATGTACTCCATGCCGAACCGCTCGGGCTCGTTGAAGTCGAACTGGATCGTCGAGCACTGCCACGCGCGGCCGAGCGAGTCCTTGATCTTGAGGTCGATCTTGGGCCCGTAGAAGGCCCCGCCCCCCTCGTCGACCACGTAGGCGAGCCCGCGCGCCTCGACGGCCGCGCGGAGCGCGGCGGTCGCCGCCGCCCAGGCCTCGTCCGACCCGGTCGCCTTCTCGGGCCGGGTGGCGAGGTTCACCTCGAAGTCCTCGAAGCCGAACGACCGGAGGATGAAGAGCGTGAAGTCCAGCACCCGCCGGATCTCCGCCTCCATCTGGTCCGGCCGGCAGAAGAGGTGCGCGTCGTCCTGCGTGAAGCCGCGCACCCTGAGCAGGCCGTGCAGCACCCCGCTCCGCTCGTACCGGTACACCGTCCCGAGTTCGGCCCACCGGAACGGCAGGTCGCGGTACGACCGCTGCCGGGTCATGTAGATCTCGATGTGGAAGGGACAGTTCATCGGCTTGAGCTGGTACTCGGTCCCTTCCACCGCCACCGGCCCGAACATGTTCTCCGCGAAGAAGTCGAGATGTCCGCTCGTCCGCCAGAGCTGCCGGTTGGCGATATGCGGCGTGTAGACGATGTCGTAGCCGCCGCGCAGGTGCGCCTCGCGCCAGAAGTCCTCGATCAGCTTGCGGACGAGCCCCCCCTTCGGGTGCCAGAGGATGAGCCCGGGGCCGACCTCCTCGTTCACGCTGAAGAGGTCGAGCTCGCGGCCGAGCTTGCGGTGATCGCGCCGCTTGGCCTCCTCGATCCTCGCGAGGTAGGCGTCGAGCTCCTCCTTGGTGTGCCAGGCGGTCCCGTACACCCGCTGGAGCATCTTGTTGCGCTCGTCGCCGCGCCAGTAGGCGCCGGCCAGGCCGGTGAGCTTCACGGCCGGGATCTGGCCGGTCGACTCGACGTGCCCCCCGCGGCAAAGGTCGGTGAACTCCCCCTGCGTGTAGTGGTAGAGCGGCTCGTCCTCGGGGATGCTCTCGATGATCTCGACCTTGTACGGCTCGTTGCGCTCCCGCCAGTACCGCAGCGCCTCCTCGCGCGACACCTGGTGGCCCCGGATCGGGAGGTCCTCCTTGATGATCTGGTGCATCACCTGCTCGACCTTCTCCAGGTCGTCGGGCGTCAGCGGGACGGCGGGGTCGACGTCGTAGTAGAAGCCGTTGTCGATCGTCGGACCGATGGCGATCTTCACCCGGTCGTCGCCGAAGATCCGCTTGAGCGCCTGCGCGGTGACGTGAGCGGCGCTGTGACGGATGGCGTCCAGCGAGTGGCCGTTGGCCCCCTCAGGAGACTTGGACATCGGTCCCGTAAACATGAGAAGAGGCACCACCCGGGACGGTCGCGGGGTGGTGCCTCTTCTGACTCCCTCGTGAAGTGGTGGGCGCTGCTGGAATCGAACCAGCGACCTCTACCATGTCAAAGTAGCACTCTAACCAACTGAGCTAAGCGCCCATAAACGCTACATATTTAAGCAAACGCCCCCGGGGGCGTCAAGCGTGCCGGCGAGGTCCTTCCCCGGGGACCGCCGGCGGCCGTCGCCGGGGCCGGCAACGCCGGAACCCCGCGCCGTGCCTCGCGAAAGGGTGAGACGAGCCTAACGACCGTACCGGGCCTTGTCAAGAATACTGTTGGCGTTTCCGGCCCTTGAGCGCGTCCACCACGCCGCGCGGGGTCGCCGGCACGGCGAGCGCCGGGACCCCGAGCCGGGCCTCCAGGTCCGAGAGGCGCAGGTCGTCCAGGAAGACCGGGTCGTCGGCCTTGAGCATCACGTCGGGGACCAGGACGAGGTCCCCCTCCCCGTACGGGCCGGCGCCTGCCAGGTGGTCGAGCACGTCCTGGCCGGTGAGGAGGCCGGCCACGCGAATGCCCGAGCCGTAGAAGCGGTTCTCCACCGCCTCGACGCGCATCGGCACCTCCCAGGCCTCGCCGAGGGCGTCGAAGAAGGGTCGGATCACCGGGCCGGCCAGGACCCCCGTGACGGCGGTGACCCGCGTCACCCGGCCGGCGATCGGCCCGGTCCCCGGCCGCCCGGTTCGCCGGGCCGACCGCAGGACCGACGCGGCCTCCGCCAGGAACTGCGCCACCATCCCCACCCCGTTGCCGACCTGCGGCAGGTCGTCGTAGGCCTCGAGCGGGGGCACCGGCAGGCCGGCCATGAGGTACCACTCGTCGCCCCCGTAGACGAACCGGACTCCGAAGCGCTCGAGGAAGGCCGGCTGGCGCGCCTCGAGCCAGGCGACCAACTCGCGCGCGTAGGCCGGCGTGACCGGCGTCATGGCCGGCAGGTTGTCGCGGTAGCGCGTGAGGCCGAGCGGCACGACCGCGACGCTCGCGACCCCCGGGTAGAGCGCGGCCAGGTCCTCGACGGTCCGCTCGAGGTGCTCGCCGTCGTTCCAGCCGGGGCAGAGGACGACCTGGGCGTGCACCGTGATCTTCCACTCGAGCAGCTGGTGGAGCCGCTCCATGAGGTTGTCGGGCCGGTCCCGTCGGCCGAGGAGCCGGCGGCGCAGCTCGGCGTCGGTCGTGTGGACCGACACGTAGAGCGGCGAGAGGCGCATGTCGCGGATCCGCTCGAGGTCGCGACGCGAGAGGTTCGTCAGCGTGACGAAGTGCCCGTCGAGGAAGGAGAGCCGGTAGTCCTCGTCCTTGACGTAGAGGCCCGGCCGCATGCCCGGCGGGTTCTGGTGCACGAAGCAGAAGACGCAGTCGTTGCCGCACTCGCGGGGCTGGATGGCCTCGAAGCGGAGGCCGAGCCGCTCGCCCGGCTCGCGCTCGATGTCGACCTCCCAGGTCTCCCCGCCGGCCCGGCGCACCAGGAGCGTCAGCGCCGGGTCGTCGGCCACGTACTGGTAGTCGAGCACGTCGACCGCCGGCCTGCCGTTGATGCCGGTGATGACGTCGCCGGGCGCGAGCCCCACGGAGGCGGCGATGCTCCCCGGCTCGACGTCGATGATCGGCAGGCCGCGCTTCACCTTGAGGGGGCGTCTCGTCATGCCTTCGCCTCGCGGAGCTCTGCGACGCCGCGCCGGACGTAGTCGAGCCCCGAGGCGACCGTCACGATCGCCACCGCGACGTAGGCCCACCCGGGAACGGCCGGCCCGCGGCCGGCCGCGGCCGGCGCGCTCCAGAGGACCACCACGACGAGGGCGAGCTGCAGCGCCGTGGTCGCCTTGCCGAGGAGGCTCGGCCGCACCGGCAGCCTTCGGCCGAGCGCGCAGACGATCCAGTAGGCGCCCGACAGGACGAGGTCCCGGACGAAGACCACGCCGAGAAACCAGGCGGGCACGCGCTCCACCCAGGCGAGCGTCGCGAGCGCGGTCACGACGAGCAGCTTGTCGGCCGCCGGGTCGAGCGTGGCGCCGAGGGCCGTGCGCTGGTCGAGCAGCCTGGCGAGCATGCCGTCCACGGCGTCGCTCACCGCCGCGACGGCGAAGGTGACGAGCGCCGCCCCGTAGCGCTCCTGGACGACGAGCCACCCGATGAACGGCACGGCGAGGAGACGGGCGAGCGTGATCGCGTTCGGAAGGTTCATCAGCGGACCGGCGTGAACAGGACCTCCAGCCGACGCCCGTCGGGAGACGCCACCGT
>DATCKS010000498.1:0-10974 GCA_036562265.1 Thermodesulfobacteriota bacterium
GGCCAGGGCCGTGCACATGAGGGGACGGCCGGCGTTGTAGCCGTAGCGCGCCTTGTAGGCGGCCGCGTCGAGGCCGTGGGTGGCGAGGTGCGTGTTCGTGAGCTGCCGGAAGGCGCGACCGCACGCGAGGCAGACGATGGCGTCGTCGCCCACGGCACGCCTCGGGTCGGCGCGCAGCCGGGCAAGCTCGTCGGCGGACACGGTTCTCATGCTGCTCAGCTCTCCTGGCACGCCGGCAAAGGCTCGGGCGCCGCCTGGCCGGCCGGCGGGCCGGCCTGCGACGGACGCGCCTCCTCCCGGCCGGGACGGCGCGGGACGAGATGCGCCGCCGTCGCCTTGAACGCCGCCACGACGGCGCGCCCCTCCTCGAGGCCGAGTTCGACGAAGGCGCGCTTCGTAACGGTCGCCACCAGCGGGAAGCCGCAATCGATCGTCACGCGGAACTGTCCCTCGAGCGGCAGGACGGCGCGCACCACGCCGGGCAGCCGGTTGCGAACGCTCGTCAGCCCCTCGTGGACGTGGGAACCGGCGTCGCGGGGGCTGACCGCGACGTCCTCGGGCCGCACGCAGACGTGGACCGCCGAGCCGGCGGGCAGGTCGGTGCGAACCTCGACGCGAGACACGGTACCGCCCGGACCGAAGACGCGCACGACGCCGAGGCCGTCGTCCACCGACTCGAGGACCCCGGGCTGGATCGTCTCGACGCCGACGAAGGCCGCCACCCGCTCGTCCGCCGGCGCCTCGAAGACCTCCGCCGGTGTGCCGATCTGGACGATCCGGCCGCCGAGGAGGACCGCCACCCGGTCGGCCAGCATGAGCGCCTCGGACCGGTCGTGCGTCACCAGGAGCGCCGTCGTCCCCGTCTCGGCGAGCACGCGGCGCAGGTCCGCGATGAAGGCGGCCCGGCTCGGCGCATCGAGCGGGGCGAACGGCTCGTCGAGGAGGACGAGCCGCGGCTCGATCGCCATGGCCCGGGCGAGGCTCACCCGCTGCGCCTCGCCGCCCGACAGGTGCCGCGCCCGCCGGCTCGCGAGGTGGCCGATGCCGAGCCGGTCGAGCCACGCCTGCGCCTTCGCGCGCGCCTCGCGGCGGCCGATCCCCCGGTATCGGAGCCCCTGCGCGGCGTTGTCGAGCGCCGTCGTGTCGAGGAGGAGCGGCTGCTGCATGACGGTGGCGATCCGCCGGCGATAGTCGAGCGCCGCCGGGCCGGTCGGCTCGACCGGCCGCCCCTCGAACGTGAGGCGACCCGCGTCCCACGGCCGCACGCAGGCCAGCGCGGCGAAGAGCGTCGACTTGCCCGACCCGTTCGGCCCGATCACGGCGAGCGTCTCGCCGTCGACGACGTCGAGCGCCTCGACGACCAGCGCGGCCGGGCCGTCCCCGAACCGCACCTCGAGGCCGCGCACCTCGAGGAGGTTCATGGCCGCGTCACCGGACCTTCCCTCGCTGCTGGATCATGGTGAGGCCGAGGTTCACGAGGTAGGCGAGGAGGAGCAGGATGAGACCGAGCGCGATCGCCAGGTCGAAGTTCCCGCGGGCGGTCTCCATGACGGTGGCGGTGGTGAGGACCCGCGTGTGCCCCTTGATGTTCCCACCGACCATCATCACCGCGCCCACCTCGGAGATGACGGCGCCGAAGCCGGCCATGACGGCCGCGAGGAGCGGCAGCCGCGCCTCCTTCCAGAGGGACAGGAGGAGCTGGGGCCGCGAGGCGCCGAGCCCGAGGAGCTGCAGGCGCAGGCGCGGGTCGAGGTTCTGCATGGCCGCCACGGTGAGACCGGTCACCATCGGCGCGGCGATGATCACCTGGGCCACGACCATCGCGGTGGGGCTGTAGAGGATGCCCAGGATCCCGAGCGGCCCGTTCCGCCACAGGAGGATCGTCACGAAGAGGCCGACCACGACCGGCGGCATGCCCATGCCGGTGTTGACGGCCGCGAGGAGGACGCTCCGGCCCGGAAAGCGGGTCAGGGCCAGGAGCGTCCCCATCGGAACGCCGACGAGGAGGCTTACGAGCGTGGCCGTCCCCGAGACGCGCAGCGAGAGCCACGTGACCGCGACGACCTCGGGGTCACCCGTGACGAGGAGCCAGAAGGCCTTTCGGATCCCGTCCCAGACGAGGTCCACGCGCGAGACCTAGCCGCCGACCTCGGCCTCCGACTTGCCGGCGTCGGGGAAGAAGAGCGGGGAGCCGTACTTCTCGACGCCGAACGTGCGGATGACCGACTGCGCCTCGGGCGACACCATGAAGTCGACGAACGCCTTGCCGCCGGCGGCGTTCACCTTCGGGTGCTTCGCCGGGTTCACGTTCATCACGTGATAGACGTTGAGCAGCGGCGCGTCGCCCTCGTGGAGGATCTCGAGCCCGAGGTTCCGCCTGAGCGACAGGTAGGTGCCGCGGTCGGTCAGCGTGTAGGCCTCCTTCTCCGACGCGATGTTGAGCGTCTGCCCCATGCCCTGCCCGGCCTCCTGGTACCAGCCGCCCGAGGGCCTGACGCCGGCGCTCTTCCAGAGCGCCTGCTCCTTCTTGTGCGTCCCCGAGTCGTCGCCCCGGGAGATGAAGGTCGCCTTCGCCTCGGCGATGCGGCGCATCGCATCGGCCGTCTTCGTGATCCCCTTGACCTTCGCGGGGTCGGACGGCGGGCCGACGATGACGAAGTCGTTGTGCATGACGAGCGACCAGTTGATCACGTGGCCCGCATCGACGAGCTTCTTCTCCGCCTCCGGCGCGTGGGCGAGGACCACGTCCGCCTCGCCCCGCTCGGCGAGCGCCAGCGCCTGGCCGGTGCCGACCGAGATCGGCTTCACCCGATAGCCGGTCTTCTTCTCGAACATCGGGATCAGGACGTCGAGGAGCCCCGAGTCCATCGTGCTCGTCGTCGTCGAGAGGATGACGTCGCGATTTTCCTGCGCCCCCTCGGCGCCGCCGACCGACAGGAGCGCGGCCGCGACCACCGCGGCCAGCCAGAGCGCCGTACGCCTAGACGGATGCATGGACGATCCTCCCGGACTCCTCCGTGCCGTAGCCGCCGAGACGCCGGAGGTAGTCCTTGAAGCGCCTGCCGGCCACCGTCTCGAGGAGACGCTGGACCGGCCGGGCGAAGTAGGTGTCCTTCCGCACGACCACGTCGAACCGCTCGCGCGCGATCGGCAGCATCTCGAGGCCGAGCAGGCGGGCGACGCCCGCCTCCGCCACGCCGACGTCCGCCTCGCCGCGCAGGACCGCGAGCCCCACCTCGAGGTGCGTGCGCAGCTCGCGGCGGTAGCCGGTCACCTTCGTGACGGGGATGCCCGCCTCCGCGAGCCTGGTGTCGAGCAAGAGCCGCGTACCCGACCCGCGCTGCCGGTTGGCGAGACGCACGTCGGGTCGGGCGAGGTCGGCCACGCCGGTGATGCGCCTGGGATTGCCGGGCGCGACGACGAGGCCGACCTGCCGGTGGAACACGGTGACGATCACGGCCGGGACGCCTGCCAGGTCGCGCCGGACGAAGGGGACGTTGTACTCGCCGGTTGCCGGGTCGAAGAGGTGGCAGAACGCGAGGTCGGCGCGGTCGGCGGCGAGGGCCGCGAGCCCGGCGCGGCTGCCGGTCGCCGCCGCGAAGAGGTAGGTCTCCGGGGCCTCGTCGAGCAGCAGGTCCTGCAGGCGGCGGAGGGCCAGGTCGTCGCTGCCGGCCGCCATGAGGCTCGTCTCGAGACGCCTCGCCCTCGCGTCGTCGCGAGGGGTGCGTCTCGCCTGCCGCTCGATCCACTCGTCCACGAGGTGCCGGGGAAAGACGTACTTCCCGGTCACGCGCGTGGCCGGGATGGCGCCGCGCTTGACCAGCACGTAGACCTGCTTCTCGTGGACCCCGAGGTAGGCCGCCACCTCGCGCGTGGACATGAGGTTGCCCGGCATGTGAGGAGCGTACGGCTAGCCCCGATGGGCGTCAAGGTTCCTCCAGATTCCTCTGGAAAACGGAAAATTCCTACAGCCTTCGAGCGGGAACGGGGCTGCCCCCTGCCGGGCGGAGCACGGCGAGCCATGTGTCCCTCGTCCACGGCGACGCCGCGGCAGGCGAGGCGCTCCTCCACCACCCGGCGGTCCGCGCGGTGTCCTTCCGCCGGGTCGTCCTTCGTCGGCGGCCTGGTCCACGGGCGGCCGGCGAAGCGCGGCATCCGCGCGCAGTGCGAGCCTGGGGGGAAGGACCCCACGGTCGTCCTCTTCGACGCCGACCTCGACCGCACTGCGGCCGGGCCGGTCCTCGCCGGCTACGGTCCGACCGGGCAGCCTGCAGCACCGGGTCTTGGGACCGTCACCTCTACTACGCCCCCCCACCCGTACGACGGCCCCCCGCGCGTGAGCCCCCCGGGGGCAGGGCGCGACGCTTTCCTCGGGCTGGAAAATGGAAAGGCCTGACCCCCTGGAAAACGGAAAGACCTGACCCCATGGAAAACGGAAAGGCCTGACCCCGGAGGGGTGGGCGGGGGCGTCGGCATGGTCCCTGCTCGACGAAGGGGCGCTTTGGGACCATGGCGTGCCCTCGCCGGCTCATCGAGGGGCGCCCTGCCGGATTTCGGGGACTTGAGCGGCGTTCCACCGGCAGACGGGTGACGGAGGGCGGCACCGGGTGCCGCTTCCTGTCACCGCCCGGCCAGACGACGGCTCTCCGAACCGGAAGGAGACGACCTTTCCGTGTTGCACCGCTTCCGCATCGGCACGCGTCTCGCCGTCGGTTTCGGCCTCGTGCTCTGCCTCATGGCGGCCGCGGCGGTCGCCGGAGACGTGAGCCTCCGGTACGCCGTCGGAGCCGTCCGCACCAGGATCGAGCGCGAGGGGGCCACCGCACGGGGCGCGGCCCGCGTGTTCGCCCACACGCGGGCGATGCGCCACCACGAGACGGAGACGTTCCTCTTCGCGGGCGAGCCCGACCGGGTAGCCGAGGCGGTCGGGCGGTGGCAGGAGGCGCGCCGTCGCCTGACGGCCGAACTCGACCAGCTCGAGGCGCTGGTCGACGCGGCGGCGGAGACCGAGTCGCTCGCCCGCATGCGCGCGGCGGTCTCGGACTACGAGTCGGGCTTCGCCACGGTGTCCGGGATGATCAGCTCCGGCCTCATCAGCGACCCGATCTCGGCCAGGGTCGCGCTCGGCCAGTACGCCGACTCCGGCCGCGCGGTCGAGACGGCGGCCCAGCACCTGGCCGAGGAGGCCAACCAGGCCAAGGCGGCATACGAGGAGGAGCTCAAGGGGCTGGTCGCGAGAGCGTCGGCGACGACGTACGCCGCCGTGACCCTGGCGATCGCGCTGGCCGGGCTCGTCGGGTGGGTCCTCACCCGCAGCCTCACGCGCCCGATCGCGCTCGCGGTGCGGATCGCGGAGCGCGTGGCGGTGGGCGATCTGCCGGAGCGGGTGCCGGCGCGGGGCCGCGACGAGACGGCCAGGCTCATCGAGGCGGTCAACGGGATGACGGCCTACCTCCGCGACATGGCCGCGACGGCGCAGCGCATCGCCGAGGGCGACCTCGGCGCCCGCGTCGAGCCGCGCTCCGATCGGGACGTGCTCGGCCTGGCCTTCAACGGCATGGGCGTCTACCTGAAGGCGATGGCGACCGCGGCGGAGGCGATCAGCCAGGGCGACCTGCGCACGTCGGTGACGCCGAGGTCCGACCGCGACGTCCTCGGGTGGGCCTTCTCGGAGATGACGACCTACCTGCGCGCGATCGCCCGCACGGCGGAGGCCGTGGCCACCGGTGACCTGCGCGAGTCGGTCCAGCCCAAGTCGGACCGCGACCTGCTCGGCCGCGCGTTCGCCAACATGGTCACCGGCCTGCGCGGGCTCGTCGGCGAGGTGCGCGGCGGGGCCGGCGAGGTGGCGGCGGCCGCGAGCGGCATTGCCGCGGCGAGCGACAACGGCGCGAAGGGCGCCGAGCGGGCGCAGGTGGCCATCGAGGAAATGACGTCGACGATGCTCGAGCTGTCGGCGAACGTGCAGGAGGTGGCCGAGAACGCCCAGGGGCAGGCGGCCAGCGCGGCCGAGACCGCCTCGGCGGTGGCGCAGATGGTGGCGTCGGCCCGGCGCATCAGCGAGCGCGGCCAGGAGCTGGCCGACATCGCGCGGCGGTCGGGCGAGGCCGTGGCGAGCGGCCAGGCGGCCGTGCGCCGGTCGGCCGACGCGGTGGCCGGCGGGCTCAAGGCCGTGGAGCGCTCCACCAGCGGCATGGCGCGCATCTCGGCCGCCATCGGCGGCTCGGCGGAAGTGATCGAGGGGCTCGGAAAGCGCGCGCAGGAGATCGGCCGCATCGTCGCCATCATCGACGACATCACGAACCGGACGAACCTCCTCGCCCTCAACGCCGCGATCATCGCGGCCCAGGCGGGCGAGCAGGGGAAGAGCTTCGCGGTGGTGGCCCAGGAGGTGCGCACGCTGGCCGAGCGGAGCGCCCAGTCGACGAAGGAGATCGGCAGCCTCGTGGCCGCCATCCAGGAAGAGACGCTCGCCGCGGTGGCGCACATGCAGGCCTCCCGCGACAGCGTGGCCGAAGGGCTCGTCCTCGGCGCCGAGGTGCGCGACGCGCTCGCGCGGATCGACGCCGCCTCGGCGGAGGTCACGGCCGAGCTCGCGCGCATCGAGGAGACGGTGGCCGAGGTCGAGCGCTGCACGGCCGACATCGGCCAGGCCACGCGCGACCAGGCCGCTGGCGGCGCCCAGGTCGAGCGCGAGGTGGCGAGGCTCGCCGAGATGGCGAAGGAGATCCAGCGCGCCACGCGCGAGCAGGCGTCCGGCGCGGGGGAGGTCGTGAAGCTCGCCGAGCGGATGCGCGCCGCGACGCACGACCACGCCGAGGCGGCCGTCGCCCTGCGCCAGTCGGCCGGCATCCTCGACGCCAACGCCGAACGGCTCACCGCCGCCGTGGCCCGGTTCCGCACGATCGAGGCCGAGGCGCGCGCGTAAGGCGCAGGGCCCCCTGTAGGCCCGGGGCCCCCTCGGGGCGGGGCACGGCCTTGCTACGCTAGACGCGTGCCTGACACCGGGCTCCTGGTCCTCCGCGTCTCCCGAGAACACCTGGTCGTGGCCGGCGAGGGCGGGCGACCGCTCGCCGCGTTCACGAAGCGCCGCAGCCGGATCGTGGTGGGCGATCGCGTCGAGGTGCGCGAGCACAGCGACCGGCTCGAGGCGGTCCGGGTCCTGCCGCGCCAATCGGTCCTGCGCCGCCGCGAGGAGGACGGGGAGCGGGTCCTCGCCGCCAACGTCGACCGCCTGGTGATCGTCACCGCGGTGGGCGTACAGTTTCGCCCCGGCCTGGTCGACCGCCTGCTCGTGGCGGCCGAGGTCGACGGCATCGTCCCCATCATCGTCCTCAACAAGATGGACCTTCCCGAGGCCGACGCCACGGTCGCCGAGGCCGCCCGCTACGAGCGGATCGGCTACCGGCTCCGGCCGACGAGCGTCGTCACGGGACAGGGGATCGACGCGCTCGCCGCCGACCTGCACGGCCACGTGAGCGCGCTGGTCGGTCACTCCGGCGTCGGCAAGTCCTCCCTCCTCAACACCCTCGCCCCGGGCGCCGCGCGCGCGGTCGCGGCGGTCAACCCGGTCACCGGCAAGGGGCGCCACACGACGAGCGTGGCCGAGGGGTACCCCTTCGACGGGGGGATCCTCATCGACCTGCCGGGGGTGCGGGAGTTCGGCCTCGCGGGGGTGACCCCGCGCCGCCTGACCGAGGCGATGCCGGACCTGCGTGCGGTCGCCGAGGGGTGCCGCTTCGCCGACTGCCTCCACCGGGTGGAGCCCGGCTGCGCCGTGCGCGAGGCGGTCCACTCGGGCGCCGTCGATCCGGCCCGGTACCGCTCCTATCTCCGCATGCTCGAGACCCTCCTCAACCCCGACGTCTACACGCGGGATCTCGAGGCCGATCTCGTCTGAAGGTCGCGGAGCCGGGCAGCGCCCGACGGCACGGCGCGCGCCGCTTCCCGGTCAGCGTGCCGCGCGCTCGGCGAGGATCTCGGCTTCGGCCTGGCGCCAGTGCTCGAGGGCGCGGCCCTCGGGGCGGCCGTCGCGTTCGTAGATCTCGTAGGCGCGGCGCGCGATCGCGTCGTGCAGGTCGGCGTCGACCGGCCGGGGTGCCTGATCGATCGCGCCGCGAGTGCTCGCCGAGCCGGCCGATGGGGCCTCGACGCCCTCGGTGGTGGGGGAGACGTCGGTGCGGACCGCCTCTCCGACGGCCTCTCCGGGGTGTGCGGTCGTGGGCTCGGCCGCCGGCGTGGCGGCCTTCTTCCTCCTCGTGGGTGGTCTGCGTCTGGTCGTGTCGGCCATCGCCCCTCCAGGTGCTCGTGCTCCCGATGCGAAGCCCGATTGCGTAGCATGTGGGTCGCGCTCCCGCCAGAGCGGAGCGAGCCCCTGGTGCGGCGCCCGCGAGGCGGACCGGCCGCTCCGGCTATAATCGTTTCCTCCCGAGAGGCGACGAAACAGGGAGAGTGCGATGGCGAACGAGCCCTACGCCGCGGACGTGACGCGGCTCGCCCGAGAGAACGACGACTTCCGCCGGGTGCTCCACACGACCGACCGTTCGCAACTGGTGCTCATGTCGGTGCCCGCGGGCGAGGAGATCGGCGAGGAGACGCACGAGGGGATCGATCAGGTCCTGGTCTTCGTGGAGGGCGAGGGGGAAGCGGTGCTCGCCGGCACGCGCCGGCCGGTCAGGGCCGGCGACGTCGTCGTGGTGCCGGCCGGCACGCGGCACAACTTCATCACCAGGGGGGCCGCGCCGCTCAAGCTCTTCACGATCTACACGCCGCCCGAGCACCCGTCGGGCACCGTTCACCGCACGCGGGCGGAGGCCGAGGCCGCGGAGGCCGCCTCCCACCACTGAGCCGCGCCGCGCCCCGACCGGACGAGCCTACCGGTCGTCCGAGAGGGCCGGCTTCACCGCGGCGGCCGCGGCCGAGCCGGCGTCGGCCGGCTCGGCGGGCGCGGCTCGCTTCACGTCCCCTTCGGCCGTGGAGGCGGCCGCCGGCTCGGCGGCCTTTGGGGAGACGGTCGCCTGGCTCCCGTCCGGAGGCTCGGCGAGGATGGCGAGCCCGACGCGCGTGACGCGGCCGTCCTCCACCCCGCGCACGCAGAGCGCCACCTGGCCGATCGTCACCTGACTGCCCGGCTCGAGTTCGTCGCCCAGCCAGTCCCGCAGGACCTCGTCGAGCGTCTTCGAGGGCGCGGCATCGATCGCGATGCCGTACATCGCCTGCAGTTCCTCCACGGTGGTTCCGCCCCGCAGCGGGAACTCGATCTCCGCCGGCACGCCGGGGCTTTCGGCCGCCGGGGCGAACACCTGGTCGACGATCGGTTGCACCTCCGACCGGAGGACGAGCGAGACGTGGTCCCCGGCGTGCAACTCGGTGTCGCCCTGCGGCGGGATCACCTGGCGCCCCCGGGAGATCAGCGCCACCACCGCTCCGTCGGGGAGGGCGAGGTCCCGGATGCGCCGGCCGACCGCCCGGGACCTGGGGTCGACCGTGTAGTCGACGATGTGGCTGTCGACGTGGCGGAGGGCGGCGATCTCGAGCGTCGCGGGAGGCTCGGGCAGCGGCGGAAGGCTCAGGCCGAGCGCCCGGGCGAGCGGCGGCATGGTCCAGCCCTGGGCGATCACCGAGACCAGCACCGTGAAGAACACGATGTCGAACACGAGCAGGGCGTTCGGGATCTCGAAGAGGAAGGGGAAGGTCGCCAGGACGATCGGCACCGCCCCCTTCAGGCCGACCCACGAGATGAAGAGCTGCTCGCGCCGACTGAACTTGAACGGCAGGAGGCACGCCGCGACGGCGACCGGACGGGCGACGAAGACGAGCACCGCGGCCACCGCGAGCCCCTGCCAGGTGACCTCGGCGAGCCGGCTCGGGAAGCTGAGGAGCCCGAGCACGACGAACATCCCGATCTGCGAGAGCCACGCGAGGGCGTCCTGGAAGACGAAGATCCCCCGCTGGAAGACGATGCGGTTGTTCCCGACGACCAGGCCGGCCAGGTACACGGCGAGGAAGCCGCTGCCGCCCAGGGAGGCGGCCATCCCGAAGACGAGGAGCGCCCCGGCCGCGACGAAGACCGGATAGAGCCCTGCGGCCGGCAGGTTGACGCGATTGATGACCCAGACGACGCTCCAGCCGCCGAGGAGCCCGACCACGGCGCCGAGCGTCATCTGCTTCACGAAGAGCCACACGAGCCCGAAGAACGAGCCGGCCGTGCCGGTCAGGATCTCGAGGCAGCCGATCGTGAGGAAGATCGCCATCGGGTCGTTCGCGCCGCTCTCGATCTCGAGCGTGGCGGCGATCCGCTCCCGGATGCGCACCCCCTGGGACCGGAGCACGGCGAAGACGGCGGCGGCGTCCGTCGAGCCGACGATGCTCCCGATCAGCAGGCCTTCGATCCAGGGCAGGTTCAGGATGAGCGAGGCGCAGATCCCGGTGACGAGCGCGGTCACCACGACGCCCGCCGTGGCCAGGCTGGCGGCCGGCCACGACGCGGCGCGGAACGCCGAGAGCGGCGTCCGAAGGCCGCCGTCGAAGAGGATGAACGCGAGGGCCAGCGTGCCGACCGCGTGGGCCAGGCGATAGTCCTCGAAGGCCAGGCCGCCGATTCCCTCCGAGCCGGCGAGCATCCCGACCCCGAGGAAGACCAGGAGGACCGGCAGGCCGAGCCGATAGGAGAACTTGCTCGAGACGACGCCGCCCAGCACCAGGACGGCGGCGAGGAGGATCAGGCGATCGACGGCGAACATGACGCTCCGGCTTCGAGGCGGGCCTGCAACGATTCACAATAGCAGATGGCGTGGCTGTGAAACATTTCTCCTGGCAATCAAACGTCGGTTGCGGGAGCGTTGGGGCCTGGAGGACGCCCGCATGCGAAAGATGTTGAGATGCCGCGACCTGGGGATGGACTGCGAGTTCCAGGCGCACGGCAAGACCGACGACGAGGTCATGCGCCACGCCGCGCAGCACGCGAAGGAGAAG
>DATCKS010000503.1:0-3881 GCA_036562265.1 Thermodesulfobacteriota bacterium
GCCGCGAGCGACGATCCGCTCGGCGACCCGCGCGAGTTCCGCGCCTGCATCTGGCACGAGTACGTCCACGTCCTCCTCCACGACCGGACCGGCGGGGAGCCGCTGCCGGCCTGGTTCGACGAGGGGGTGGCCGAGTACTTCGGCCGCTACGGCAGCGGGATCGCCTGGCAGCCCGAGTCGCGGGGAGGGGACTTCCTCGAGGTCGTGCGCGCGAGACGCGTGCCGCGCTTCTTCGAGGTCGATCGGCTCTTCTACGCCACCGACCACGCCCGCGCCTACACGGCGTACGCGTTCGCCTACACCGCGGCCGCGCTCCTCGTCGCGCGCTTCGGCGAGCGGGCGCCGGCGCTCGTGGCCGAGGCGGTCCGCCAGCGCTACACCGT
Source organism: Thermodesulfobacteriota bacterium (assembly GCA_036562265.1). GTDB lineage: Bacteria > DASVDK01 > DASVDK01 > DASVDK01 > DASVDK01 > DASVDK01. The sequence continues at coordinate 384 of DATCKS010000503.1, forward strand.
GGGCGGGGCGCTCAGGCGGCTCTACGGCACCCGGCTGGCCGACTTCGAGGCCGAGTGGCAGGCCTCCCTCGTCGCCCGCTACGCTACCTGACGATCGGCGCGCTGCAGGGGAGATCCGACTCCATGCTCTTCGTCAACAAGGTGACCCGCACCCTCCGCTGCCAGAACGACCAGCGTCCGGGCGTCTTCGGCGCGCTCGCCACGGCCATCGGCCAGGAGCAGGCGCTCCTCGGCGACGTCCGGACCGTGGCGATCGGTCGCCTGCACATCGTCCGCGACCTCACCGTGTACGTGGACGACGAGGCGCACCTCGCGCGGGTGGTCGAGCGAGTGCGGCGCCTGCCGGGCGTCGAGCTGCTCGCGGTGATCGACGACGTGCTCGAGGCGCACGAGGGGGGCAAGATCGTCGTGCGGTCGAGGCGTCCCATCGGGCGCATCACCGACCTCAGGCGTGTCTACACGCCGGGCGTCGCCCAGGTCTGCCGGCTCCTCGTCCAGGACCCCTCCAAGGCGCACGCGTACACGACCATCTCGCGGACGGTTGCCATCGTCACCGACGGCACCGCCATCCTCGGGCTCGGCGACATCGGACCGGTTGCCGGGATGCCGGTCATGGAGGGGAAGGCGGCGCTCTTCGCGGAGCTGGTCGGTCTCAACGCGGTGCCGATCCTCCTCGACACGAAGGACCCGGGCGAGATCGTCCGCACCGTTCGCACCATCGCGCCGACCTTCGGCGGCATCCAGCTCGAGGACATCGCGGCGCCGGCCTGCTTCGAGATCGAGTCGCGGCTGGTCGAGGCGCTCGACATGCCGGTGCTCCACGACGACCAGCACGGCACGGCCGTCGTCGCGCTGGCGGCCGTCATCGTCGCCTGCCGGCACGCCGGGCTCGACCTCAAGCGGGTGCGGTACGGGCACATCGGCCTCGGCGCGGCCGGGCTCGCCACGTCCCGGCTCATCATGCGGTACACCGGCAATCCGGTGATCGGCACCGACCTCAGGGAGGACGCCCTCGCGCGGCTGCGCGAGGCGGGCGGCCGCACCGGGACCCTCGCCGACGTCCTCGAGCAGGCCGACGTCGTCGTCGCCACCACCGGCGCCCCCGGCCTCATCAAGCCGGAGTGGGTGCGCAAGGGGCAGGTGATCCTGGCGCTCTCGAACCCCGATCCGGAGATCACCCCGGAGGCGGCGCTCGCGGCCGGCGCCGCGTTCGCCGCCGACGGCCGCGCGGTCAACAACGTCCTCGGCTTCCCGGGGCTCTTCAAGGGGGCGCTCGACGCGCGGGCCCGGCGCTTCACGGTCGAGATGCTGATTGCCGCGGCCGAGGCGATCGCCGCACGCGCCGAGGGGGCCGAACTCGTCCCCTCGCCGCTCGACCTCGAGCTGCACCACGCGGTCGCGCACGCCGTCGCGCGCGCCGCCATGGACTCCGGGGTCGCGCGCGAGGCGCTCGACGAGGACTACTTCAACGCCGAGCCCCCATCCCGAGCGACGCCCACGTCCTGGGGCGTCAGAGCCTGAGCCCGAGCTACTGCGCGGCGGGTAGCTCGACGGTGAAGCGGGCGCCCTGACCCGGCGACGAGGTGGCCTCGATGCGGCCGCCGTGCTCGCGTACCACGTCGAGGCAGAGCGACAGCCCGAGGCCGGTCCCCTGGCCCTCGGGCTTCGTCGTGAAGAAGGGGTGGAAGATGCGGTCGAGGTCGCGCGGCGCGATGCCGGGGCCGTCGTCCTCGACGGCGAGACGGACGCCCGAGGAGACGTCGTCGAACCGGCAGGGCGCGGTGCGGACCACCACGTGCCCGGACCTGCGGCCGGCCGCCGTGAGCGCCTGCCTCGCGTTCGTCATGAGGTTCAGCACGACCTGCTCGAGCTGCTGCTCGTCGCCGAGCACCGGCGCCAGGTCGGGGGCGAGGTCGAGCTGGACGTCCACGCGGGCGAGCCGCATCTCCGAGGCCTCCAGCTCGGCCGCGGCGCGCACGACGGCGTTCAGGTCGACGAGCCGGCGTTCCGGCTCGCGCTTGCGCGCGAAGCCGAGGAGGTTCTTCGCGATGCGCGTGGCCCGCTCCGCCGAGGCGGTGAGCTTGGCGATGTCGCGCGTGATCTGCAGGTCGCCGATCTCGTTCGCCCGTGCGGCGATGAGCTGCGCGTAGCCGAGCACGGCGGTGAGCGGGTTGTTGATCTCGTGCGCCACGCCCGAGAGGAGCTGGCCGAGGGTGGCCATCTTGCCCGCCTGCAGGAGTTCCGACCTGAGCGCCCGGCAGGCCCGCTCGGCCTCGTCGAGCGCGCCGCGCACCTCCGCGCGCCGGCGCAGCACCGCCCGGATGCGCGCCGACAGTTCCCGCTCGTCGAAGGGCTTGGTGATGTAGTCGCTCGCGCCCATCTCGAAGGCGGCCGTCTTGTGCGCCATCTCCGTGCGGGCCGTGACGAAGATGACCGGCGTGTCCGCGGTCCTCGGGTCGGAGCGGATCGCCTTGCAGGCGGCGAGCCCGTCGAGGTCCGGCATCGTGATGTCGAGCAGGATCAGGTCGGGCCGGTGCAGCGCCGCGGCGCGCACCCCCTCCTGGCCGCTCCGCGCCGAGATGGTGCGGTAGCCGAGGTCGGTGAGGAGCACGTCGGCCGCTTCGCAGATGGCCGGCTCGTCGTCGACGACGAGCACCAGGGGCGGCGGCTCCACCGGGGCGGTCGCGGCAAGGGCCACGTTCATGCGCTCCGCTCCACGACGATGACTGCGGCGACGAGGCCGGATCCCCGCATGGGACCCTCCTGCGGTCGGACGACCCGGGGTCGACCGACCTGACGACGGACGTACGGCGGCCCCCGTTCGGGCCGGGACTGGCCGTGGGTCCTGTAGAGCCGAAAACGGGGGGCTTGTCAAGGGTTGCGAGCATGGGCGGCGGGTTCGTCGGCCCGCCAGTCGGCCAGCAGGGCCGGCGCATCGAGGCTCGCGCCGTGCCGCTTCGGGGCGTCGGGATGGGCGGCGCACCAGAGGAAGACGCGCGCGACCTCCTCGGGGGGCGTCACGGAGGCGGGATCCTCCTCCGGGTAGGCGGCCGCCCGCATCGCGGTGCGCGTGGGGCCGGGGTTGACGGCGAGGACCACGAGGCCGCGGCCGTCGGTTTCGGCCGCGAGCACCTGCGTGAACCCCTCGATGCCGAACTTGCTCACCGCGTAGGCGCCCCACCGCGCCTTGCCGATCCGGCCGACCCCGGACGACACGTTGATGACGCTCGCGAAGCGAGGCGGTTCGGCCCCGAGCATCGGCAGGCAGGCCTTGACGAGGCGGAAGGGGGCGGTGAGGTTCACCGCGAGCGTCGCGTCCCACTCCGCCTCGGGATAGTCGGCGATCGGGACGCGTGGCCCGAGTCGCCCGGCGTTGTTGACAAGGCAGGTGAGGCGTCCGAACCGGTCGCGCACCGCCGCGGCGACGCGAGCCGGCGCCTCCGGATCGGCGAGGTCGGCGGGGACCGGCAGGACGTCGGGCGCGCCGGCGGCGAGGAG
>DATCKS010000506.1:0-11141 GCA_036562265.1 Thermodesulfobacteriota bacterium
GGCCAGGGCCGAGAGGAGGCCGCCCGCCGCGAGGAGGAGGCCCCCCGCGACGAAGCCGCGGCGACGGCCGACCCGCTCGAGGACCATCCCGGCCGGAAGGTCGACGACCAGCCGGGCCATCGCGAAGGCCGAGACGATCCACGCCGCGCCGACGTCCGAGAGGCCGAGGCCGCTCCGCATGGCGGGCAGGAGCGGCGGCACGACGCCGACCGCGGCGGCGAACGCGCAGTTGCAGACGAGCGCCGTGGCGACGGCGCGGCGCGTTGCCGCGCCGCCGTCGGGCACGCTCCCGCCGTGACGCACCTCGCGAGGCTAGACGGAGGTCCCCGGAGCCCGGCGGACCAGGGCCCGGGCGGCGGGGTTGGCGTCGATGGCGGCCTGCTCCTCCGGCGAGAGGTCGCGCGGCCGGTCGCGCTCCGACGCGACGATGCAGAAGAAGCCGAAGGGGGCGTCGCTCGTGTTCACGAACTGGTGCGGCGTGTCGGGGCCGATGTAGAGGGCGTCCTTCTCCCGAAGTTCGCGCGTCTCGTGCCCCACGAGCACCTGCCCCACGCCGCGGGCGCCGATGACCAGGTGCTCGTGGCGGTGCTTCTCGAGCGAGGAGTGGCCGCCCGGCGCCACCTCGAAGTAGCGCAACTGCATCGACGGCCGGCCGCTGTGGTGCCCCACGATGACGTGCCGCTCGATCCCGCAGAAGAAACGCCCGTCGGTCGCCTCGGCGTAGGCCTTCCGCTCGACCCCCTCCCAGCCGTGGGTCGCCGGGTCGAACCGGTAGTAGGCGCCCTCGTGCCCCTCGATGCGCGTCGGGTCCTTCACCCCGACGTCCGCCTTGACGTCGCTCACAGGGCCTCCAGCGGCTCGCGGCCGCTCGCCTGATCGGCGCCTCCCGGCGCCGCGTCGAAGACGATCATCGATTTTATCGCGCGTCCCCCCCTCGCCATGGTCCGGTACGCCTCGGCCACCCCCTCGATCGGCGCGCGGTGGGTGACGAGGTCGACCGCCCGCACGACGCCCGCCGCGATCGCCTCGAGGGCGGCGCGCGTGTCCTCCGGGCCGCAGGAGTAGGACGGAATCAGCGACACCTCGTCGAAGTAGAGCCGGTTCGTGTCGATCGACGTCGTGCGCCCCGGCGCGGTCGGCGTGAAGAGCACGACGCGGCCGGCTGGAGCGGCCAGCGCCACGCCGAGCGCGATCGCCTCCGGCGTGCCCGGTCCGACGACGACGAGGTCGGCGAGCCGGCCGCCGGTCGCCTCCCGCAGGACGGCGGCGGCGTCCTCCTCGGGCGGCCGGACGGTCCGGTCGGCGCCGTGGGCGAGCCCGGCCGCGCAGCGATCGGCGTCGAGGTCGATCCCGACCACCGGAGAGGCCCCGGCCGCCTTCGCGAGCCGCACGTGGATGAGGCCCATCACGCCGAGGCCGATCACCGCGACCGCGTCCCCGGCGCGCAGCCCGCCCCTCCGCAGCGACTTCACCACGCAGGCGGTCGGCTCGACCAGGGCGCCGTCCTCGAACGACAGACCGGGCGGCAGCCGCAGCGTGTCCCCCTCGAGGTTCACGCGCGGGACGCGCACGTACTCGGCGACGCCGCCCGGGTCGAGGCGCGACCGCCGCCAGGTCTCGCACTGTACCGGCTCGCCGCGCCGGCAGGCGCGGCACGCGAAGCAGGGGGCGTGGTGGTGCACCGCGACGCGGTCCCCGACGCGGAAGGGGCCGCCGCCCGCCCGCGGCGCCACCGGCTCGCCGCCACCGAGCGCCACGACCTCGCCCGCCACCTCGTGCCCCAGGACCAGCGGCGCCTTCCTCGCGATGTACCACGGCATCAGGTCGCCGGAGCAGATGCCGGCCGCCCGGACCCGGACGAGCGCCTCGCCCGGTCCCGGCTGCGGGACGGGGGCGCGCTCGACCCTGATGTCGTCGGCCGAGCGGACGACGGCGACCCGCATGGTGGAGGGGAGCGCCGGGGCGGCCACCTCAGGGCCTCACCACGTACTTGATCCCCTCGCCGCGGCCCATCGCCTCGAAGGCAGCCGCGATCTCCTCGAGCGGCACCTCGGCCGTGAGGAGAGGGCGGACCGGGACGCGGCCCGCGGAGAGCCACCCGCGCGCCGCCGCGACGTCCCTCGGCGTGAAGTGGAAGGGCGACAGGAGCCGGAGTTCGTCGTAGTGGAGGCGTCCCGCGTCCAGGGGGAAGGGCACGCCCGAAGGCAGGCCGCCGAAGCAGCAGACGGTGCCCCCCGGCCGCACCCGCGCGATCGCCTCGGCCCACCCTGCCGCAACCCCCGTGCACTCGATCACCACGTCGGGACCGCGTCCCTCCGTGGCGTCGCGGACGGCGGCGTCGACGTCGTCGCGGTCGGCGTCGAAGACCTGCCAGGCGCCGAGGGCCCGCGCGATCTCCAGACGGGCCGCCCGCCGCCCGCTCACGAGGAGCCGCTCGACGCCGATCGCCCTGAGCGCCGCCACGTGGAGCAGCCCGAACCCACCGGCGCCGATGACCAGCACGACGTCGTCCGGCCGGACCCCGAGCATCCCCACGCTGTGCGCGACGCAGGCCAGCGGTTCCAGCGCCGCGGCCTCCTCGAAGGGGAGCGCCTCCGGCTTGGGGAAGAGGTGGCGCGCCACGATGTGCGCCGGCACCCGGAGGCGATCGGCGTACGCGCCGAGCATGAGCCGCCCCATGACGTCGGGGCAGAGGTTCTCCTGCCCGCGCTGGCAGAGCCGGCACGCCCCGCACGGCGCGGTGTGGACCCCCATGACGGCGTCCCCCTCGCGGAACGCCGTGACCCCCCGCCCCACGCGGACGACGACTCCCGCGTACTCGTGGCCGAAGGGGGTCGGCATCGGCATCTTCGGATGGCCCCGGCGGAACGCCTTGAGGTCGGTGCCGCAGGTGAGCGCCGCGCGGACGGCGAGCACGACTTCGCCCGGCCCGGGCGTGGGATCGGGCGCCTCTTCGACGACGATTCGACCTGGGGCAAGCAGGCGAGCGACGCGCATCCCGGGGATTCTAGCGCCGCCTGCGCGCTAGAATCGGCGGGCCATGCCCGAACCCACCCATGTCCTGCGCGGCCACCCGGTGTCGGCCGGGGCCGCGGCGGGCGGCACCGATGGGGCGAGGCGCGGGGACGACGAAGGCCCGATCCGCCTGTTCGCCCGCTTCTTCCCGCTTCTCAAGCCCATCCGGTGGCCCCTCGCGATCGCGCTCCTGCTCGCCGTCCTGTCGCCCCTGGTCTCGACAGCGGTCATCGCCATCGTCAAGGTCATCATGGACGAGGCGGTCATCCCCCGCGACGTGGCGCGCCTGCGCGAGGTGCTCGCCGTCTTCCTCGGGCTCTCGATCCTCAAGGGCCTCCTCGACTTCGCCGACGGCTACCTCTCGACCTGGGTCGGCGAGCGCTTCCTGCTCGACCTGAAGACCCTCGTCCACCGCCGGCTCGTCACCCGCTCGCTCGAGTTCCACGCGGGCGCCCGCGTGGGGGACCTCCTCACGCGCCTCACGAGCGACGTCGTGGTCGTCGAGAACCTGATGGTGTCCGGGAGCCTCGAGATCCTGAGGAGCCTCCTCACCCTCGTCTACTTCGGCGCCGCGCTGGTCTACCTGTCGCCCCGGCTCGCGGCGATCGTCCTCCTGACCGTCCCACTCTTCGGCCTCGTGTCGAGGGCCTACATGACCCGGGTGCGCGACGCCTCGCGCGAGGCGCGCCGGCTCGACGGCGAGGCCGCCTCGATCGCCGAGGAGGCGCTCGCCAACGTGCCGCTCGTCCAGGCGCTCGACCGGACCGGCTACGAGGCGGAGCGGTTCCGGCAGGCGGTCGGCCGGTTCTTCAAGGCCGTCATGCGGCGCGCCCGCCTCAGGGCCTCCTTCTCGGCGCTCGTCGACACGGTGCCGGTCGTCGGCACGATCGCCGTCTTCTGGATCGGCACCATGGAGCTGATCGCGGGGCGGATCACGCTCGGCGCCCTGGTCGCCTTCGTGAGCTACCTCGCCTCGCTCTACACGCCGGTCCGCACCCTGGCGCGGCTCTCGAACCAGGCGCAGGCGGCCGGCGCGTCGGCCGAGCGGCTGCTCGACCTCCTCGAGCCCGACCCGGGACCGCGCGAGGCCGAGGGGGCCATTAGGATCGGGCGCGCCGAGGGCCGGATCGCCTTCGAGCGGGTCGGCTTCGCCTACCGTCCGGGACGGCCGGTCCTCAGGGACGTGTCGTTCGAGATCCGGCCGGGCGAGATGGTGGCGCTCGTGGGACCGAGCGGCGCCGGCAAGAGCACGATCGTCAAGCTCCTCTTGCGGCTGTACGACCCGACGCACGGCCGCATCACGCTCGACGGCCACGACCTGCGCGACCTCACCTTCCGGTCGCTGCGCGACCAGATCGCGCTGGTGCTCCAGGACCCGTACATCTTCGACGGCACGGTCAAGGAGAACCTCCGCTACGGGCGGCTCGACGCCACCGACGCCGACCTCGAGCGGGCCGCTCGCCTGGCCAACGCGCACGACTTCATCACCGCGCTGCCCAGGGGGTACGACACCGACGTCGGCGCCAAGGGGGTGCGGCTCTCCGGCGGGCAGCAGCAGCGGCTCGCCATCGCCCGCGCGCTCCTGCGCGATGCGCCGATCCTCGTCCTCGACGAGGCCACCTCGTCGCTCGACTCCGAGAGCGAGCACCTGATCCAGCAGGCGCTCGAGCGCCTCACCGCCAGGCGGACGACGCTCGTCATCGCCCACCGCCTCTCGACCGTGCGGCGCGCCGACCGGATCGTCGTGCTCGACGAGGGGCGGATCGTCGAGTCGGGAACCCACGAGGCGCTCCTCGCGCAGGGAGGCCTCTACCGGCGGCTCTACGAGCGCCAGTTCATGCCGGCGGCGGCACGGGTCGCCGGCGCCGCCTCCGCCGACTGATCCCTCGAGGGCGCCGGACGGCGCGCCGCGTCAGGCGACCGGCTGGCTCGCTATCCCGCCCGCCGTCCCTCCGACGGCGCGGGCTCGCGGATGAAGGAGACCTTGCTTGCCCAGACGGTCCCCGGGTAGCGGTCGAGCAGCTCGTTCCACCCTTCCTTGAGCGCCTCGCCGCGTCCCGTCGCCCGGTAGCGGGCCACCGCGAGCCAGTAGAGCGCCTCCGGGGCGTAGGGCGAGCTCCCCGCCTCGCCGACGGCGCGCACGCAGGCCGCCTCGGCGTCCGCGTAACGCCGCTCGGCGAACGCCACCATCGCCTCGCCGAGCGCCAGCTCGACGAGGAACGCCTCGGGCGCGAAGTAGCCGGTCGAGGCGCGCACCAGGCGGTCGTCGGGGGTCCGGAACTGGAAGGTCGGGGTCCAGACGGCGCCGAGCGCGCCGGCGACCTCCGACTGCTGCGCGAAGCTGACCTTCACCGGGACCATGCCCGCGAGCGCCTCGCGCACGCGGGGGTGTGGATACGTCACGGCATCCATCCGGGCGCAGCCGCCTCAGCCAGGGGCGAAGACGTCCACGAAGAGTAGCCGCCGCTCGCGGCGCGCCCGTTCACGCGCCTCCTCGAGCGACGCCGCCCAGGCGATCGCATCGGCCATGTCGAGAACCTCCTCGAGAGAGAACCGGACGCGCGCAACCCGCGCGCCTCTTCCAGGCTGATCGCCCGCACCCGACGAGGTCAAGCGGCAAACGCCCGCCGCACGGGCGGTTCTCCCGGCAGCAGCAAGGAGGTTGGCGGATTTCCAGGGGGTCAGGCCTTTCCATTTTCCAGGGGGTCAGGCCTTTCCATTTTCCAGGCGCGTGCTCCACGGGCCCAGGGCGGCCCGTCCCCCGCGCCCCACGCCACGGCGATTCCCGCGTCAGCGCAGACGGGGCGTCGGCACGCGCCGCCGCCTGGCGCCCATGAAGACCGGTCCGAGCAGCATGCCGGCGACGAAGCCGCCGATGTGGGCGTACCAGGCGACCCCAGTACCGCCCCCGAGGGAGCTCAGGATCTGCCCGACGAACCAGACGACGAGCCAGACACCGGCCGGGATCCAGACGACCCAGGCGAGGATCAAGGGCACGACGGTCAGGATGCGGGCCTTCGGGAAGCGCAGCAGGTAGGCGCCGAGGACCCCGGCGATGGCCCCGCTCGCGCCGACCATCGGCACGGGCGACCCCGGGTTCACCGCCGCCTGCGTGATCGCCGCCGACACGCCGCTCGTCAGGTAGAAGACGAGGAAGCCGCCCGGGCCGATCTCGTCCTCGACGTTGTTGCCGAAGATCCAGAGCGACCACATGTTGCCGAGCAGGTGGAGCCACCCGCCGTGGAGGAACATGGACGTGACCACGGTGGCGGGGACCGGGAGCGGCGGGTCGTAGGCCAGGTAGAGCCGTGCGGCGGTCGGGTCGAGGAGGGGCGGGACGTCGAGCCCGAACGTCTCGGCCAGCGCCCGCGGCACCATGGCGAAGGCGAGCAGGCCGTACTCGCGGGTCGGGCCCTGGCCGAGCTGCCAGACGAAGACCAGCAGGTTCGCCCCGATGATCAGGAGGGTCATCACGGGCGTGGAGCGGAGCGGGTTGTCGTCCTTGAGGGGGAACATGCCCTCCACTATACTCGGGCGAGACCATCGCGATTCCTGCCCGAGGCGGAGGCTGGCGTAGCTCAACGGTAGAGCACCGGTTTTGTAAACCGTAGGTTGCGGGTTCGAATCCCGCCGCCAGCTCCACGCACACCTGCCGATCGTCAAGCTTTCGCCGCGACGCCCCACCCTAAGGTCGTACAGGACGCCGTCATCGGAACGAGCGGTCGGCGGCCGACGCCACGGTCGCGCGGCTCGAGGGCGAGGCGCACGGAGGTCCACCGATGCAGTGGTCCGGCCGCCCGGGAGGGGAGATCACGGGCGGCCCCGAGCCCCCGTGCGCACCGCGGCATCGCTGCAAGCGAGGCGCCATCGCGCGGTGCGGCGTCTCGGGCGGACGCCGCACCGCGGCAGGGGCGCGAGCGGCGGCTCGACGAGCCACCCAGACTCGCGATCGCGCGCCGCTTGCCAGGGGCCGTCGGCGTCGGCCCCGGCGACGATCACCCCGAGGTCCGGCGGCAGCCCTCGGCGCAGAGGATGATCCGGCCCGGCCGGGAAGCCGTCGCCGACTGTCTCCCCAAGATGACGTCAGGGTCGCATCCGAGCGGTCGAGGCCGTGCCGATCCGTTCACGGACGACATCGCCCGCGTCCGAGCGCACCGGGGTACCGGGCGCCGGCGCGCGCCGCGCCGGTCCTCGCCGAGGCGGGCCGAGGGACGCTACCAGCCCCCTGCTCGCCCGGCGGCCCACGTCTCACCCGATACGTGCATACGTCTTGCGACGCCGGCAGACCTCTGGTCGCTACCCGGCGCGACGCGGCGGTGCTCTCCCGCGACACGCGCATCCCGGCGAGCGATCGACAACAGGGGGAAGGACGATGAAGAGTCTGACGGTGGTCGCCGGTACGGCGCTGCTCGCGCTGGCCGCGCCGGCCTTCGGTGCGACGGTCCCACAGGAGCCGGGTCAGGTCGCCCAGCTCGGTGGTCGGATCCCGGGCAACCCGTCAATTGCTCTGGTGAGGGTCGCCGACGGCTTCAACGACCCGACGAACGTCGCCTCGGCCCACGACGGCACGGGACGGCTCTTCGTGACCGAGCGGGTCGGGCGGATCAAGATCGTGACGCGGGACGGTCAGGTGCTGCCCGAGCCGTTCCTCGACCTCACGAAGATCAACCCCCTCGGCAACGAGGTCCAGACCGGCTTCGTCGAGCAGGGCCTCTACTCCGTCGCCTTCCATCCCAGGTTCCGGGAGAACGGCTACTTCTACATCCACTACGCCTCGCTGCCGTTCAACGGCGACGGGATGATCGTCCGCTACACGGTGTCCAAGGACGACCCGAACAAGGCCGATCCGCAGAGCGCCAAGGTGATCATGCGGATCCCGCAGCCCTACTACAACCACAACGGCGGGCAGATCCTGTTCGGTCCGAAGGACGGCTTCCTCTACATCGCCAGCGGCGACGGCGGCTGGGAGGGGGACCCGCTCGGCGCGGGCCAGGACCTCTCCACCTGGCTCGGCAAGATCCTCCGCATCGACGTCGACGTCGAGGACGACCAGCAGCCCTACCGCGTCCCGCCGTCCAACCCCTTCCTCGAGGCGTCGAAGGAACGCCTGATGTTCCTCTTCGGCATCACCGAGGAGCAGTTCGCCCGGATCAAGACCACGGCGCGGCCGGAGATCTGGGCCTACGGGCTGCGCAACCCCTACGAGATGAGCTTCGACCCGAAGACCGGCGACCTCTTCATCGCGGAGGTCGGGCAGAACCACTGGGAGGAGATCAACTACCAGCCGGCCGGTAGCAGCGGCGGCGAGAACTACGGCTGGAACTTCAACATGGGGACCCACTGCTTCCCGATCGAGTCGAAGTCCTGCCCCCAGGTCGGCGTCCTGCCGGCGGCCGAGTACGAGCACTCGCAGGGCGGCTGCGCCGTCATCGGCCTGGGCGTGGCGTACTACGGCGGCATGGAGGGGGTTTACCTCGCAGGCGACTGGTGCTCCGGCAAGGTGTTCGGGCTCGCCTACGACGACGCGGCGGGGCGGTGGCAGTTCCAGGAACTGGCCCAGACAGGGCTCCAGTTCACCGGGGGCGGGGAGGACGAGGAGGGGTTCGTCTACGCGGTGAACTGCGACTGCTTCTACACGGAGGACCGGGGGCCGCTCGACAACCCGCCGGGCGCGCTCTGGCGGATCGTGCCGGCCAACCAGGTGCCGCAGGGAGCCGTCATGGCACCGGGCCCGAAGGCTACGGGAGCGTCGGGCGCTGCGCCAGCCGCCGGCGAGCCGCAGCCGCCGCCCTCGCCGCAGCAGTAGCGGTGGCGTCATTCCAAGAGACCGGCGCCCGGCCACTCTGGCCGGGCGCCGCCCGGGGCTCGGTCGGCCGTCGGCCCCACCGGTCGGTCGGCCGTGGCCTGGCCCGCCTCCTGCCTGGTGATCCACCGTGACGCCAGGGCTTGCCGCCGCGCGCCTGCTCGTCCTGCGCACGGCCGGCCCAACTCGGTTCGGACCGGGGTGCGCGAGACCGCTCCGGCACCGAATGACGGGCTCTGGCTAGGGCCGGTAGGCGTAGTTCGGCTGGACGGCCGTGACGTCCGGCGACGAGAGCCCTCGCGCCCTGACCGCCTCCGGACCGGGGTCTTTCGCGATCCTCAACAGGAAGACGTCGTCGCGCACCCGCCGCAGGCCGGCGACCTGGTACTCGGCGAAAAGGTCCCGGATGCGCCGCTCGTCGGTGCCGGCGCGGACGGTAACCAGGTACTCCCCGGGGACGCGCTGCCCCTGTCTCCCCATGACCGCCGGCTCCCCTGCGGCCGGCCCGCCGGCGGGGCCCGCCGTCTCGGCGCATCCGAGGGCCCCGGCGAGGAGGACGAGGGCGGTCGAGACGGCCAGGCGCCGCGCCGTGCGTGCGATGCCGCCCATGCCCCTACGGCTGCGGCACCACCGCGACGCCGGTCGGCGGCCGGATGTAGGCCAGCGACCCCATGGCGTTCACGGCCCGACCGGTCGTCGTCCTGGTGGTCAGCGCGGCGACCGGCGTGCCGCCGTTCTTGATCGACTCGACGACGTCCAGGTACCCGTAGTTCGGGTTGTAGGCGAAGAGGAGCGCCGCCAGGCCGGAGACGTGGGGGGCCGCCATGGAGGTGCCGTTGAGGATCCCGTACCTGTTCGTGGCGAGCTCGAGGGTGTTGATGCCGAACTCGAAGATGCCGACCCCGAGGTCCTGGCCGGCCGCGTCGGTGAGGAGCTGGAAGCCGATGGTGCAGGTCGCCGTGACGCAGTCGGCGATGTCGTACTCCCGGAAGTCCGAGAGGTCGTTGGTCGCCCCGTCGATGCTCTCGAGCACGACCCCGCCGGCGAACGGGTCGCCTCCCGCGGGGCTGTAGGCCACCCTGAAGAAGTCGGCCCCCGGCTGCGTGTCGGCGAAGAAGGCGAAGCTCACCGTGGCCGAGTCGGCGCCGGCCAGGTTGAAGGTCTTGTAGACCCGGTCGTCCCGGTTGTTGCCGTAGAGGCCCGAGGGCCAGGTCGACGGGTTGAGGAGCATGGGGAGGACGACGGGGCCGCCCGGCCCGCCGAGGGTACGCGAGCCGTACACCCACCCGCCCACCGGCGCCGCCGTCCAGTCGAGGACGCCGCCGACGTTGAAGGTGTCGGTGATCGTCTGGACGATGCCCGGCCACACGCTGAGGATGTTCGTGCCCGGTGCGCCGACGTCGACGGCCGTGCTGCCGAAGTTGGAGAAGCTCGCGAGCGCGTAGGCCTGGTCCAGGGCGGCCACGCAGACGATGTTGTCGTGGGGGAAGTTGCAGGGATAACGGGGGGACGTGTTGTTGTTGTTCCCCTCGTTGCCGGCCGCGGCCACGACCACGACGCCCTCGTCCCGTGCGTTCAGGATCGCACTGCTCAGCACGGCATCGGCGGACGGCCCGCCCAGGCTCAGGTTGATGACCTTCGCGCCCTGGTCGACGGCGAAGTCGATCCCGGCGGCGATCGACGCCGTCGTACCCCAGCCGGCGGCGTCGAGAACGCGGACGGCCATGAGCTGCACGCGCCAGCAGACGCCGGTCGTCCCGAGGCCGTTGTTGCCGACGGCGCCGATGGTCCCCGCCACGTGGGTCCCGTGGCCGTGCTCGTCCATCGGGTCGCCGTCGCCGTCGATGAAGTCGTCGCCGTGGTTCGGCGAGCCGTTCCACATGTTGGGCGCGAGGTCCTCGTGGTCGTAGTTGACCCCCGTGTCGAGGACGGCGACGATCACCGAGCTGCAGTCGGTTTCGAGGTCCCAGGCGGCCTCGGCCCCCATGTCCCGGCCAGCCACCCCCGGGTTGTTCGCCGGGTACGAGCCGCCGGCGATCGACTGGCCGGTGTTCCTGAGCCCCCAGAGCTGGCCGTACCGCGGGTCGTTCGGGACGGCGAAGGCCCGGTACCGGTAGTTCGGCTGCACGTACTCGACGTCCGGGTCACGCTGGTAGGCGTCGAGGGCGGCGGCCACGGTCTCACCGGGGGCCAGCCTGACCCGAACCACCCCCGAGCGCCCCACCTCCCGGAGCACCTGGTTGCCGCGGGCGCCGATCGCCCGCGCGCGCACGCCCGGCGCGACCTCGGGCCGGAACTTGACCAGGATCTCGCCCGGGACGTA
>DATCKS010000508.1:0-4398 GCA_036562265.1 Thermodesulfobacteriota bacterium
GAGGAAGTTCGGGATGGCGATCGCGGCGAGAATACCGATGATCGCCACGACGATCATGAGCTCGATGAGCGTGAAGCCCTTCGTGCTCTTGCGTGTGGTCCGCATTGATCACGACTCCTTGCTGATCCGTCCCGCCGCGTCCACCGGACCACCCGGCTTGCGGCAGTGGGTTGCACCGCGGCACCCGTGCAGGGTGCGTGCCAGGCGACCCCTTCCTCGCTGGCCCGCCCGGCCTCCGGGGTCTCTCCCCCGGGTTCATGCGCATTCGGCTACTTGGGGCGCCCCGCCTGCCGTCCCGGCGCCGCGCCTTGCGTCCCGCATCCGCAGGCCGCGTCACTCCACGGCACCCGGTGCCGCGGGACGCGTCGGAGGTGCCGCTCCCCGTCACCGCAGGCAAGTAGCGGTAAGGCGCCCCGCGTAAGCGGGGCCGGCCCGAAGGGCCGAGCGCCGGCAGGGCGGTCCGTGGACGGCAGGTGGTGACAGGGGCCGCTCCCCCGCGCCCTGCGTGAGCGAGACCCGGCCGAAGGCCGGAGCCCGGGCGGTGCGGTCTCCGGGCGCCCGCCGACAGGCGTGGCGGCGCTACAGCTCCGGTCCCGCCAGGTCGTCCTTGGCGTCGATGCCGTACTTCTCGAGCCGGTAGCGCATCGAGCGGAAGGAGATCTTGAGGAGCTTGGCCGCCTTCTTCTTGACGCCGTTGCTCTTTTCGAGCGCCTTGAGCAGGAGCGTTCGCTCGAGCGCCCCGACCAGGTCCTCGAGGTTCACCCCTTCGGCCGGAATGTCCGGCACGACGCCGAACGTCCCCTTCGTCTCGTCGCGCCGCGTGAGGAAGGTCGGCAGGCTCTCCTGCAGGATGACGTTCGTCGACTCGAGCGCCACGCTCCGCTCGATGATGTTCTCGAGTTCCCGCACGTTGCCCGGGTAGCTGTACTGCTGCAGCAGCGCCATCGCCTCGGCCGAGATCTTGCGGATGTCCTTGCCGAGTTCCTTCGCGTACTTCTCGAGGAAGTGCTGGGCGAGGATCGGGATGTCCTCGCGGCGCTCCCTGAGCGGCGGCAGGTTGATCTGGATGACGTTGAGCCGGTAGAAGAGGTCCTCGCGGAAGGTGCCGGCCGCCACTTCCTTCTCGAGGTCCTTGTTGGTCGCGCAGATGATCCGGACGTCCACCGTCACGTCCTCGGTCCCGCCGACCGGCTTGAAGGTGCGCTCCTGGATCGCCCGGAGGAGCTTCACCTGGATGGGGGGCGTCAGCTCGCCGATCTCGTCGAGGAAGAGCGTCCCCTCGTGGGCCGCCTCGAAGAGGCCCATCTTGTTCGCCACGGCGCCGGTGAACGAGCCCTTCTTGTGCCCGAACAGCTCGCTCTCCATCAGGTTCTCGGGGATCGCGCCGCAGTTGATCGTGACGAACGGCTTGTCCTTGCGCGGGCTGTTGTAGTGGATCGCCTTGGCGACCAGCTCCTTGCCGGTCCCGCTCTCGCCCGAGATCAGCACGTTCGTGCGGGTCGCCGCCACGCGCTGGATCAGGTTGTAGATCTTCAGCATCTCGGGCGACGACCCGATGATGTTCGAGAAGTTGTACTTCGTCTTCAGCTCCTTCTTGAGGAGCAGGTTCTCGCGCGAGAGGTTGCGCCGCTCGAGGGCGTTCTTGATCACGAGCTTGATCTCGTCCACCTTGAAGGGCTTGGTGATGTAGTCGTACGCCCCCTCCTTCATCGCCTCCACGGCGGTCTCGGCCGACGCGAACGCCGTGATCATGATCACGGCCGTGTCCGGCGACACCTCCTTCACGCGCCGCAGGAGCTCGAGCCCGCTCACCTCGGGCATCTGCACGTCGGTGATCACGAGGTCGAACGTCTCCTGGCCGATCCGGGCGAGCGCCTCGGCACCGGTTCGCGCCGTGACCACCGCGTATCCCTCCTTGGCGAGCATGATCTCGAGGAACTCGAGGAGGCTCGCTTCATCGTCGACGATAAGGATCCGGTCCATCCTTAAGGGCTCCTACGCGGCTCGGTCGTTGAGGGCGATGCCCGCCGGGGCCGGCGCCTCGGCGGCGGGCAGCCTGAGCGTGAACGTGGTACCGGCGTCCGGCCGGCTCGCCACGGCGATCGTGCCGCCGTGGGACTGCACGATCCGGTGAACGATGGCCAGGCCGAGACCCGTCCCGTTCGGTTTCGTGGTGAAGAACGGGTCGAAGATCCGCTCGAGGTCCTTGGCGGCGATCCCGCTGCCGGTGTCCTTGACCGTGACCTCGATCGAGCCGTCGGCGGCGAGCCGGCCGGCAACCTCGATGCGGCCCCCTCGCGGCATCGCCTGCTCGGCGTTCACCACGAGGTTCCAGAAGACCTGGCGAAGCTCGCGCGGGTCGCCGATCATCGGCAGCGGTCGCTCGAGGCGGACGTCGAGCTCCACCGCGCGATCCCGTCCCGTGCCGACCAGCGCGGCCGTCTCGTCGATGACGGCGGCCAGGTCCAGAGGCTCCCGCCTCGGGGTCCCGGGGCGAGCGAACAGCAGGAAGTCGGTGATCAGCTCGTTCAGCCGGTCGGTCTCCCGGAGGATGATGTCCATGAGCCGGCGGTGCTCGCGGCTCGCCGTCACCAGCTCCTCCTTGAGGAGCTGGACCGAGCCGCTCATCGAGGCGAGCGGGTTCCTGATCTCGTGCGCCATGCCGGCGGCGAGCTTGCCCACCGCCGCCAGGCGGTCGACGCGCCGGACCTCCTCCTCGAGCGCCTTGTACGGCGTCAGGTCCTGGAAGAGGACGATCCGCCCCAGGTTCCGCGGCGCCTCGGCCGGGTTACCCGGCTCGTCGTGCAGCGCCGACACCGAGAAGCCGAGCGTCAGCGTCTCGCCCGAGGGGCGCGTGTACTCCACCTCCCAACGCTCGCCCCGCCCCGGCCGGTCGAGGTCGATGCCCGGGAAGAGGTCGCGGACCGGCTGGCCGATCACCTCGGCAGGCGCCCGGCCGGTGATGCTCTGCGCCGCGCGGTTGAAGGACGTGATCCGGCCGTCGGGCGACACGGTGAGGAGCCCGCTCTGGATGCTCTGGACGATGAGGCGGTTCATCGCCTCCAGCTCGGCGAGGTCGACCGACTTGGCCTCGAGCCGCTCGGAGGCGCGCCGGAGCTGGTCGGCCAGGTACGACGCGAGGGCGCCGATGGCGACGAAGCCGGCCAGCGAGAGGACCAGGGCGAGGTCGGTGCGGCCGACGGTCCGCGTGCTCGAGGCGGCAAGCCAGTCGAGCGGCCCCTCCTCCTGGCCGGGTAACCACGCCGGGGGCACCTGCGTCACCAGCACGAGCGACAGCGCGGCGAGCGAGACCGCCAGCACGGTGCCGCGGCGGTAGAGCAAGAGCCCCGCGTTCACGATGCCGAGGGTGTAGAGGACCACGAACGGGCTCTCGAGACCGCCCGTGAAGGCGACCGTCACGGTCGCGAAGCCGAGGTCGTGGAGCACCTGGCCGTACGCGAAGAGCTGGAGCAGCGCCGGGCGAAGCCGCGGCAGCGCCAGCGCGTAGACCACGGTGAGGGCGTACGTGAGCCCGATCAGCAGGTACAGCACCGTGAGCGGCCGCGGCACGAGCGGCTCCCGCACCCCGGCCTGCAGGGCGGCCGCCGCCCCGAGCATGACGGTGACGACGACGACCCTGAGGAGGAGCGACCACTTGAGGCGCTCTCGCAGGACGGGTTCCATGGCGGCTAGGCACCCACCGCGCCGGCGATCTTGAAGATCGGCAGGTACATCGCGATGACCAGGCCGCCGATGACGACCCCCAGGAACACCATGAGCGCCGGCTCCATGAGAGCCGTGAGGGCGCCGACGGCGCTGTCGACCTCGTCGTCGTAGAAGTCGGCGATCTTGTTGAGCATGGTGTCGAGCGCGCCGGTCGACTCGCCGACCGCGATCATCTGGCAGACCATCGAGGGGAACACCCCGCTCTTCTGGAGCGGCTCGGCAATGGTCTTGCCCTCGCTGATCGACACGCGGGTCGCCATGATCGCCGCCTCGACCGTCTTGTTGCCGGCCGTCTTCGCCGTGATCTGCAGGCCGTCGAGGATCGGCACGCCCGAGGAGACCATGGTGCCGAGCGTCCGCGTGAACCGGGCCACGGCGACCTTCCGAATGAGGTCGCCGACGACCGGCAGGCGCAGGAGGTTCCGGTCGACGATCCGCCGGCCGCTCTCCGTCCCGTACCACTTCTTGAAGAGGAAGGCGAAGACGCCGGTGCCGACGAGGATCGGGACGATCCACCGCTTCATCCAGTCGGACAACCCGATGACGATCTTGGTCGGCGCCGGCAGCTCGCCGCCGAAGTCGGCGAACATCTTGGCGAAGATGGGGATGACGAAGACGAGCAGGATCGCGACGACGCCGACGGCGACCGTGATGATGACGCCCGGGTAGACC
>DATCKS010000511.1:0-3176 GCA_036562265.1 Thermodesulfobacteriota bacterium
GATCGAGCCGGTCGCCCGACAGCCGGCCGGCCAGGAGCCCGACGAGGAGCGGCTGCAGGCCGACGACGAGCGCCGAGACGCCCGCCGGCACGCCGGTCTCGAGGGCGTAGAAGATGCCGCCGAGGTAGACGCCGTGGACGAGGAGCCCCGTCACGGCGAGGTGGCCCACGAGGGCGCGGTCGCGCGGCCACGGCGCGCCGGTCGCCAGGGCGACGAGCACGAGGAGCGCCGCCGTGATGGTGAAGCGGAGCGCCAGGAAGCTGAACGGTCCCGCGTACGGCAGGCCGAGCTTGGCCGAGATGAAGCCGGTGCTCCACAGGGCCACGAAGAGCACCGGCGCGCCCCTGGCGATGGCGGGCGGCGTCCGGCTCAAAAGATCGGGGTCTCGACGTAGGTGCCGAACACGCTCTTCAGGCGCTCGACGATCTCCCCCATCGTCGCGCGCGCCTTGACCAGCTCGATCGTGACCGGCATCAGGTTGCGCGACGGGTCGCGCGCCTCGTCGGCCAGGCGGTCGAGGAGCGCGTCGACCCTCGCCTGGTCGCGCGTGGCGCGCACGCGCCTGGTCCTGGCGATCTGGCGCACCTCGGCCTCGGGATCGACCCTGTGGATCTCCACCGCCTCGGGCTCCCCGTTCGTCTCGACGTAGCGGTTCACGCCGATCACCGGGTGTTCGCCCGACGCGCGGCGCTTCGCGGTCTCGTACGCCGAGTCGGCGATCGCCTTCTGGAAGTAGCCCTCCTCGATCGCCCTGATGGTTCCGCCCATGGCGTCGACCTTTGTCAGGATCTCGTAGACCTCGCGCTCGATGGCGTTCGTGAGCGACTCGACGTACCAGGAACCGCCGAGCGGGTCGATGACGTTCGGGACCCGCGTCTCCTCGGCGATGATCTGCTGCGTGCGGAGCGCGACCTTCATGGCGCGCTCCGAGGGAATGGCGTACGCCTCGTCGAGGCCGTTGGTGTGGAGCGACTGCGCCCCGCCGAGGACCGCCGAGAGGGCCTGGAACGCCGTCCGGACGATGTTGTTGAGCGGCTGGGCCTTGGTGAGGGTGGCCGCCGCGGTCTGGCAGTGGAAGCGCAACCGCATCGACTCGGGCCTGGTCGCGCCGAAGCGCTCCTTGAGCAGGCGCGCGTAGACGCGGCGGGCGGCGCGGAACTTGGCCACCTCCTCGAAGAAGTCCTGCTGCGCGACGAAGAAGAAGGAGAGCCGCGGCGCGAACTGGTCCACCGGGATCCCGGCCGCCGTCACCTCCTCGAGGTAGGCGACGGCGTTGCACATGGTGAACGCCACCTCCTGCACCGCGGTCGCGCCCGCCTCCGAGATGTGGTAGCCGCTGATGTTGATGGGGTTGTAGCGGCGCATCCGCTCCGAGCAGAAGACGATCATGTCGCGCACGAGGCGCATCGCCGGCCGGATCGGGTAGATCCACTCCTTCTGGGCGATGTACTCCTTGAGGATGTCGGCCTGGACGGTCCCCGACAGCTTGTGGAGGTCGTAGCCGCGCGACTCGGCCAGCGCCACGTACATGGCGAGGAGGATCCACGCCGTCGGGTTGATGGTCATGGAGACCGACGTCTTCTCGAGGTCGATCCCCTCGAAGAGGGCCGCCATGTCCTCGATCGTGTCGATCGCCACCCCCTCGCGCCCCACCTCCCCCTCGGCCCGCGGGTGGTCGGAGTCGTAGCCCATGAGGGTCGGCATGTCGAAGTCGACCGACAGCCCGGTCTGGCCCTGCTCGAGCAGGTAGCGGAACCGCCGGTTCGTGTCCTCGCCCGTCCCGTAGCCGGCGATCTGCCGCATGGTCCACAGGCGGCCCCGGTACATCGTCGGGTACGGCCCGCGGGTGAAGGGGTACTGCCCCGGCAGCCCGATGTCCTCGAAGGGGGTTTCGGCCACGTCCTCCGGCGTGTAGACGCGCTGCACCTCGAGACCGGAGAGCGTCCGGTACTCCGGCTTCCCCTCGGGCTGCCTCGCGCGAAACTCCGCCAGCTCCCCCGCCTCCCACGCCTTCCGCTGCGCCGCCATCCGCCTGATCGCGTCGGGATCGAACATACGAACTCCTGCGCACTTACGAGACGGGGTCAGGTCTTTCCATTTTCCTTGCCGGCCGCCGAGGAAAACGGAAAGGCCTGACCCCATGGAAAACGGAAAGGCCTGACCCCATCGTCACCATCGTCAGACCCCCGGGACGGAGAGGAGGCCGGTCAGGTCGGGGGCGTCGACGAGGGGCGGCGGGGCCCCTTCGGGCACCGGCAGCCGCGCGCGGTTCTGCCAGTAGACGGGCATCCCGACGGCCGGGGCGCCCTTCACGTCGTGCGCCGAGCCGGCCACGAAGAGGACCCGGTCGGCGGGCAGCCCGAGACGGTCGAGCAGCGCCCGGTACGACCGGGGGTCGGTCTTGTAGACGCCGGCCCGCTCGGCCGACAGCACCAGCTCGAACCGGCCGCCGGTGGCGGCGGCGGCGATGTCGGCAAGCCGCTGCGAGCAGTTGGTCAGCACGGCGAGCCGCCGGTCGGCCAGGCGCGCGAGGACGCCGGGGACTTCGGGCCACGGGCGGATCTCCCCCCACCTGGCGATCAGCTCGTCCGCCTTCGAGGGGGCGAGCCCCACCTCGGCCGCCGCCTCGCGCAGGACGTCCTCGTAGGGCCGGTAGTCGCCGGCCGCGGTGACGATGCGCAGCGACGCGGTCCGCCACGCCCGTCCCACCGCCTCGTCCCCCGTCACGGCCGTGTAGAGGGTCCAGGAGTCGACGAGCGCGGTCAGGAGGTCGAAGGCGATGGCGTCGTAGCGCGGCGTCACGAGGACACCCCCTTGCGATAGAGGTCCCGGTCGTCGATGACGCGGCGCGCCTTGAACTCGGTCCGCGGAAGCGTCCCCTCGGGCACGAGGTCGAGCTTCGGCCGGACGCCGAGGCGCGCCTGCAGGCGCCGTCGCATCTCCGCCTCGAGCGCGCGCCGCGCGTCCTCGGCCGCGTGCGAGGCGGCGTACTCCGCCTGGACGAGCAGCTCGTCCATCCGCTCGCGCCGCGAGACGATCACCCGGAACTCGCCGCCGAAGCCGGCGATGGCCCGGAGCGTCTCCTCGATCGCCGCCGGGTAGATGTTCTCGCCGCGGACGATGAACATGTCGTCGATCCGCCCGTAGATCCCGGCCGGCAGGCGCGGGTAGGTGCG
>DATCKS010000520.1:0-3545 GCA_036562265.1 Thermodesulfobacteriota bacterium
TGGAGGAGGCGGTCGAGTGGGTGCGCCGCTGCCCGGACCCGATGCCGGGCGAGGAGTCGGAGATCGAGATCCGCCCGATCTTCGAGGCGGAGGACTTCGGCGACGCGTTCACGCCGGAGTTGCGGGCGCAGGAAGAGCGCCTGCGCGCCGAGGTCGAGCGGCAGCGCGGATCGTGACGCGCGACCCCTCCGGGCCTGCGCCGCACGAGGCCGGGGCGCGCCGCGGCGATCGCGGCGCGTCCGGAGGCCCGGCTAGCGCGAGGATCAGCGTCGCCCCGGCGTCGCCGCCCACTCGCCGGCGGCCACGGCGCGGAGCAGGTCAGCTGTCGTGAGGATGCCGACGAGACGCTCGCCGTCGAGCACCGGCAGGCAACTCGCCCTGGACGCGAGCATCAGCCGGGCTGCGCGGCCGATCGTCTCGTCGGGGCCGATGGTACGGACCTCAGCGAGATGGAGACCAGGCCCCGAGCTGACGCATGAGCCCCATCACGTCGTTCTTCACCCAGCTCTCGACCAGACGGCCGTCGACGATGCGCACCAGGGTGAGGCCGGTCATGGTCACGGTCCGGCCGGTCGGCTCGATGCCGAAGAGGGTCCCCCGGTGCGTGCCTCGCGTCGTGGCCAGCGAGCAGACCTTGTCGCCCTCGGCGATCTGGTCCTCGATCGTGATCCGGAGATCGGGGAACGCGGTGCGGAACGCCGTCACGATCTGCCTGATCGCCTCGGGGCCGTCCGGCGTCCCGGGAGGCGCGTCACGGAGGACGTACGAGGGGGACACGAGTTCGTCCAGCGCCTCGAGCCGGCCCTCGTTGAACACCTCCTGGACGAAGCGTCGGTGCTCATCGACGGTCCTCCACCAGGCTTTCTCGCCTGAGTCGCGCCAGCTCGGCCTCGAGCGCCTCGATGCGCGCGAGGAGGTCCACGGCCACCGCCGCGCCGACGAACCCGATGCCGAGGTCGCGGTGGAGGCGGACCATGCGCCGCAGCCGCGGGACGATCTCCACCGGGAACTCGTCGGCGCCCGGCTCGATCGGGTCGACGACGGCGAGCCGTACGAGACGGGCGAGGGTGACGCGCCGGATGCCGACGGCCCGACAGAGGTCGTCGGCGCCGAGCCGAACCTGGCCCTCGAGGGGCCGTGCCTCGGGATCGCGTCCCGCGCCGCCGCTGGTCATTCTCGCCTCCCTGCGGACGCCGGCCGATCGGCCGGGACGCCCGCCCGACGCCGCAACTCCTCGTAGGCCGCCCGCTCTTCGGGACCCGGCGCCTCCGGGATCACGACGCGCACCACCGCGTAGAGGTCCCCCCGGCCGCCCGCGGCGAGCGGCAGCCCCCGACCCCTGAGCCGGATCCGTCTGCCGGTCTGCGTCCCCGGCGGCACCTTCAGCCGGACCGGCCCGTCGGGCGTCTCCACCTCCACCTCGGCGCCGAGCACCGCCTGCCAGGGCCAGAGCGGGAGGTCCATCTCGACCTCGTCGTCGACGACCCGGTAGCGGGGGTGGGGGAGAAGGCGAACGCGCAGGTAGAGGTCGCCCGGCGGACCGCCGCCGAGCCCCGGCTCGCCCTGCCCGGCGAGCCGGATGCGGGTGCCGGGCCGGACGCCCGGCGGCACCCGGACCTCGACCGTGCGCTCGCCGATGCGCACGCTCCGGCGCCCTCCCCGGAGCGCCTCCTCGAACGTGACCGGGAGGTCGGCCTCGACGTCGCTGCCGGGGAAGACGATGCGCGCGCCCGCGCGGCCGCGGGGGCCGCGTCCGAAGAACCGCTCGAAGAGATCGCCGAAGTCCGTAAACTCCGGCCCCGCCTCCGCGCCGGGCGCCTCCTGCCAGGCGGCGCCGCCGCGGTCGTACTGCGCTCGCTTCTCGGGATCGCTGAGGACGCTGTGCGCCTCGTTGATCAACTTGAAGCGCTCCTCGGCGGCCTTCCGCTCGGACGGCGGGGCGAGGTCGGGGTGGTACCGGCGGGCGAGGCGCCGGTAGGCGCGGCGGATCTCCTCGGTCGTCGCCGTGCGCGGGACTCCCAGGATCTCGTAGTAGTCGTGCGATCCGACGGCCATGGCGCGACCTCCGGCTGCGACTCCCGTTCCACCTCCTGCCGATCCTCGACAGGTGCGGTGCGGGGTCCCAAAGGGTATCATCGAGAGCATGGCCGAGCCTCGACGCCGCTACCTGCCCGCGGCCGGTCGGGACTGGCTGCTGCCGTTCTACGATCCGGTCGTCAGGTTGACCGGAGGCGATGCCCTCAGGCGGGCGCTCCTCGATCAGGCGGTGCCAGAGCCGGGCCACCGCGTCCTCGACATCGGCTGCGGCACCGGCACGCTCGTCGTCTGGATCAAGCAACGTCACCCGGAGGTGGACGTGGCCGGGCTCGATCCCGATCCGAAGGCGCTCGCCCGGGCGAGACGCAAGGCGGAGCGCGCGGGGGTGTCGGTCCGGCTCGATCGCGGGTTCGCGGACGCGCTGCCGTATCCCGCGGCCGCGTTCGATCGCGTCTTCTCCGCCTTCATGCTCCACCACCTCGAGGCGGACGAGAAGGTGAGGGCGCTCGGCGAGGTGCGGCGCGTCCTCGTGCCGGACGGCGTGCTCCATCTCGTGGACTTCGGGGGACCGGAGGCGCACCCGCGTGGTTTCCTCGCCCGCCTCTTCCACGCGATGCATCACCTCGAGGACAACTTCGGCGGCCGGATCCCGGCGCTGATGCGCGAGGCCGGGTTTGCCGAGGTGGAGGTGGTCGACCGCCGGACGACGCTCTTCGGACCGATCGCCTACTACCGGGCGTCCTCGCGAGCCTCAGCCGGCTAGAGCTTCCCGCAGGCCTCAAGCAGCCCGCGGATGTACGCCGCCTGGCCGGCGTGCTGGTGGCAGTCGGCGAGGATGCTGACGATGCGGACGCCGACCGTCGGCAGCGGCGTGAACCACGGCTCGTCCAGCTTCCGGCCGAGGGCGGACGGCGTGAGGCGCAGGAGGTAGCGCCTGGTCCGCTGCGCGGTCGCCCGGAGGTAGTCGAGCTGCGTCGCGACGCCGGGAGACTGGAAGGCCCGCACCTCATCGGGCGTGTGCCCGTAGCCGGTGTCGTCCGGGTCGGCCGGCCGCCTGAAGCGCCGGTGCCAGCCGTCCTTCGTCCAGAGCTGCTCGGCCCCCATGAGGTCGGCGATCTGGCTGTCCTGCACGCGCGTCAGGTGCCAGGCCGTCCACCCGATGCTGTTGCAGTCGGGATGGGGCTGCCGGTTGAGGTCGGCGACGCCGAGCCCCGCGAGCGTCTCGCGCATCAGCTCCGGCAGCCGGTCGTAGCCGTCCACGATCAGGTCCCGCCAGGTCATGGTCGTCCCTCCTTCCGGCGCGCGGCGGCGCGGCCGCCGGCCTCCTTGGGGTAGAGTGGGGGAAGCGTCGAGCGTGCCGCCCCGACGCCCGTGACAGAGGAGGAGCGCATGCTGTTCCCCACCATGCTCGTCGGTAGCTATCCCCAGCCGGACTGGCTGATCGACCGCGCGAAGCTCGCCAGCCGGTTCCCGCCCCGCGTGCGCGCGCGCGAGCTGTGGCGGATCCC
>DATCKS010000521.1:0-1593 GCA_036562265.1 Thermodesulfobacteriota bacterium
GAGGCGCGGGATCCCACGAGGGCCGCCGACGCGCGCGCGACTCCACCGGAGGCTACCCTGGCGCCGTAGCGCTGGCCGCCGACGCGGCCGGCCCCGCTGCAGCAGAGGACGGCGAGCACGGCGACGATCTTCCGGATGGCCTGTCTGCCTCTGCCTCGGCGAGCCTCCGCCTGGCCCTCCTCGATAGATCAGCACCTGGGCCTGCCCCTCCCCCTCGGCCTTGTTGATCTTGGCCTATCGCGACCCCTCCGCCTCGAGGATGGCGGCGCGGATCGCCTCGAACGGGGTCATGTCCCGAAGCTCGACCCGGTTCACCTTGACGCCCACCTGCTGGTCGCGTCGTCGAGCACCGCCTCGGGGCGGGCGTCGATGGTGTCGCCCGACGAGAGGGTCTCGTCGAGGTCCATTTCACCGATGGATGGAGCGCGGCGTGGTCTGCGTGAGGGCTCGATGGCATCCGTGAGGTTCGCGATCTCGCAGATCGCCTCCACCGGATCGGTCGCCTGGAGGGAACGGCCGATCGGCGCCGACGCGTTGGTACCGACCCGTCGCTCCGGCCGCACCCGGCGGAGATGAAGTTCGGCCTCCCCCGAGACCCACGGATCCCTCCCGTCGGCGGGACGTCCCGGCCCTGTGTCACGGGGGGCGAGGGGGCCAAGGAACCATTGACACGGCCGGCGCCCGGATGCTAGGGAATCAGCCCATGGCGACCAACGGCCGCGAGCGTATGGGGGACGTCTCGGAGTTGCTGCTCCTCGTCGGCGAGCGGCTGGCCGAGGCGGCCTACCGGGTACGCGTGGAGGCGATCAAGGCCACCCGCATCGGCCGGGTGCGGATGGAGATGGCCATGCTGCGGCGCGAGCGCCGCGCGGCCCTGATCCGGCTCGGCGAGGCGGCGCTCGAGGTCGTCCGCGAGGGGCGGGTGACCGACCCGGTGCTGGTCGCGCGGGCGCGGGAGGTCGAGGACCTGAGCGCCACCCTCGAGGCCAAGGCCAACGAGGCGAGCCGCATCGCCGACCTCTCCGACGAGGAGATCCTCGAGCGCGACCGGCCCCGCGAGCCCGGCTTCCCGTCGGCCCGCCGCCCGACCGCCGCGGCAGCCGGCGACGCCCCGGCCGGCGACACGGCGGGCACCCGCGACGGCGGGGGCGAGCCTCCGCCGATCGTCCCTCCCGGCGCCACCCCGCCCGCGCTCTAGAGGGGCTCGTCGACTTCTGGCTGCGGCATCCGGGGGGTGCCGTGCGAGGCCGGCGACCGCCGTCCAACTCGGTTCGGACCGAGTTCGAGCCGCTCGGCAGTCGGGCAGGCGGCTCGCCGGAGCCACGGCCGGCGGGTCGTGCGAGACCCAGGGGTCAGTCGCCCTGCCCGGCTTGACAGTACCGGCCGCCGGTCGCTATCCTTTCGTTCCAGTTTTTCGGGGCGTTAGCTCAGCTGGGAGAGCGCAAGGCTGGCAGTCTTGAGGTCACCGGTTCGATCCCGGTACGCTCCACCACTCCAGAGGCCCGGGCCCGCAAGGGTTCCGGGCCTTTTCGTTTCGGGCCGAGACGCGGGGCGTCGGGTCGGCAGGCCGTCCGGCCGGCGCTACTTCGCGGC
>DATCKS010000526.1:0-7730 GCA_036562265.1 Thermodesulfobacteriota bacterium
GGTCAAGGTGAACGCGGTCATCTACTTCCGGGTGCTCGCCCCCATGCGGGCCATCGTCGAGGTCGAGAACTACCTCTACGCCACCTCCCAGCTCGCGCAGACGACGCTCAGGAGCGTCTGCGGCCAGGCGTCGCTCGACGAGCTGCTCGCGGAGCGGGAGAAGATCAACACGGAGCTGCAGAGCATCCTCGACAAGCACACCGACCCCTGGGGCGTGAAGGTGTCGAACGTCGAACTCAAGGCGATCGACCTGCCCCAGGAGATGCAGCGCGCCATGGCGCGGCAGGCGGAGGCCGAGCGCGAGCGGCGGGCCAAGATCATCGCGGCGGAGGGGGAGCTGCAGGCCTCGGAGAAGATCGCCCAGGCGGCGGCCATCATCGGCAGCCAGCCGCAGGCGCTCCAGCTCAGGTACCTCCAGACGCTCGTCGAGATCTCGAGCGGCGGCAAGGGCACGACGATGGTCTTCCCGCTGCCGATCGAGCTGATCCGGCCGATCCTCGACGGCACGGTCAAGCGCGCGGGGTCCTAGCCGCGTGGTCCGGTTCGCCGCGGCCTGGCTCCTCCTGGTCGGGCTCGCGGCCGGCTGCGCGGCCGGCCCGAGAGGCCACGAGCCGTTTCCGGCCGGCGCCGACCTGGCCGCGGTGCTCGACACCGGTCCGTGGGTGCGCCTCGCGGTGGCGCCCGCGGCGAGGCGCGTGGCCGTCGAGGGGACGAGCCTCGTCGTCAGCGACGTCGAGCGGGGGCAGGGGGCGCTCGCCGGGCGGCCGGGGAGGATGCGCGTCGAACTCGCGGCGGCGGGAGGCGAGGTGACGCTCGACGGCCGTCCCTCGGGCACCGGGCGGCTGCGCGTCGAGGGGGCCGGGCCGCTGGCCGTGGCCGTCGACGGCGGGCCGTCGCGGCTCCTGCGGGGACGGGTGGAGGTCCTGGCGGACGCCGGGGCGCTCCTCGTCGTGAACGAGATCGCGATGGAGCGCTATCTCGCCGGCGTCGTCCCGCTCGAGATGGACGCGAGGACCTGGCCCATGGAGGCGCTCAAGGCGCAGGCGGTCGCGTCGCGGACGTACGCGCGCTTCCGGCGCGAGACGCGGCGGCGGGCGGGGGCGCGCTACGACCTCGAGACCTCGGTCCTCGACCAGGTCTACGGGGGCGCGGCGGCGGAGGACCCGCGCGCGGCGGCCGCCGTGGCGGCGACCGCCGGCGAGTGGCTGGCGGACGCCGCCGGCGCGCCGATCCTCGCCGCCTTCCACTCGACGGCCGGGGGACACACGGAGGCGTCGGAGGAGGTCTGGGGGACGCCCAGGCCCTACCTCGTCGCGCAGCGCTGCCCGTACGACCGCGAGTCGCCGGTCTACGAATGGCGCGTCTCGGTGCCGGTCGCGGAGGTCGAGCGCCGGCTCGTCGAGGCCGGCTATCCTGCCGCCGGGCTCGTGCGCCTCGACGTGCGCGACCGGACCAGGAGCGGCCGGGCGCGCACCGTCGTGGCCACGGCCGCCGCCGGGTCGTTCGTCCTGCCGGCGACCGACCTTCGGCGCCTCCTCGGCTTCGGCCGGCTGAAGAGCACGGCGTTCGAGGTCGCGCGCGACGGCGACGACCTCGGCTTCGAGGGGCGGGGCGCGGGACACGGGGTGGGGATGTGCCAGTGGGGGGCGCGCGGCATGGCGCTCGCGGGCCACGACTACCGGCAGATCCTCGAGTACTACTACCCGGGGGCGAGGCTCGTGGGGCGATCGAGGCTCGACACCGGGCGGCCAGAGGCCATCCACCGCGCCGCTCCCGGCGCGGGTCGCGGCCGCGGCGAAGGCTCGACGTGAGCAGTCTTGGCGACTTCGACTTCGAGGTCCCCGAGGCGCAGATCGCGCAGCGGCCGGCCGAGCCGCGCGATGCGGCGAGGCTGCTCGTGCTCGATCGGGCGACCGGCGCGCGAACGCACGCCCGGGTGTCCGACCTCCCCCGGTTCCTCGCGCCGGGCGACTGCCTGGTGGTGAACGACGCGCGAGTCGTGCCGGCGAGGCTGAGGGGCCGCCGGTCCTCCGGGGGCGGGGTCGAACTGCTCGTCACGCGGCCGCGGCCCGACGTGACGGCCGGCGGACGGGAGGTCTGGGAGGCGATGGGGCGGCCGGCCCGTCACCTCGGCCCCGGCGCGCGGGTCCTCTTCGCGCCGCCGCTCGCGGCCGAGGTGGTCGCGGCCCCGGCCGGCGGGCCGCTCCTGGTGGCGTTCGAAGGGGCGCCGCTCGCGGCCGAACTGCGCCGGCAGGGGGAGGTCCCGCTTCCGCCGTACATCCGCCGCGCGCCGGGCGAGGCACCGGCAGGGAGCGCCGACGACCGGGCCTACCAGACGGTCTACGCGGCGCGCGACGGCGCGGTGGCGGCGCCGACGGCGGGCCTCCACTTCACGCCGGCCCTCCTGGCGGCGCTCGAGCAGGCCGGCGTGCGCATCGTGCGCATCACGCTCTGGGTCGGGCCCGGCACCTTCGCCCCCATCCGGGGCGACGACTACGCGGCGCACCGGATGCTGCCGGAGCGGTACGAGGTGGCGCCCGAAGCCGCCTGCGCGGTGAACGCCGCCCGGGCGGCAGGCGGACGGGTGGTGGCGGTCGGCACGACGGTGACCCGTACGCTCGAGACGCTGGCCGACCCGGAGGGCCGCGTGAGGCCGGGCGCGGGCGAGACGGCGCTCTACATCACGCCGGGCTACCGGTTCCGGGCCATCGACGCGCTGATGACGAACTTCCACCAGCCGAGGTCGACGCCGCTCCTCCTCGCCGCGGCCTTCGCCGGGCGAGCGCGGCTCCTCGACGCCTACGCCGAGGCGATCGCGAGCGGATACCGGCTCTTCTCGTACGGCGACAGCATGTTGATCCGATGAGCTTCGAGATCCAGGCCCGGGACGGCAACGCGCGGGCGGGCCGCCTCGTCCTGCCCCACGGGACCGTCGAGACGCCGGCGTTCATGCCGGTCGGCACGCAGGCGACCGTGAAGGGGCTCGACCCGGAGGAGGTGGAGGCGACCGGGGCGCAGATGATCCTCGCCAACACCTACCACCTCTGGCTCCGGCCGGGGGAGGCGACGATCAGGGCGCTCGGCGGCCTCCATCGCTTCATGCGCTGGCCCCGGCCGATCCTGACCGACAGCGGCGGCTACCAGGTCTTCTCGCTCGCCCCCCTGCGGACGATCGACGACGACGGGGTGGTCTTCCGGTCGCACCTCGACGGCAGCCGCCGCCGGCTCACGCCCGAGGGGGCGGTGCGGGTGCAGCTCGCCCTGGGCTCCGACGTCCTCATGGCGCTCGACGAGTGCGCGCCCTATCCTGCGGAGCCGGAGCAGCTCAGGCTGGCCGCCGAACGGACGCTCCGCTGGGCCGAGCGCTGCCGGCGCACCTGGCTCGCCGAGCGGGAGGCGGACGTGCAGCTCTTCGGCATCGTGCAGGGCGGCACCGACCTCGAGCTACGAGCCAGGCAATGCGAGGCGCTCGGTGCGCTATCCTTGCCGGGTTACGCCATCGGCGGTCTGGCGGTCGGCGAGCCCAAGCCGCTCATGTACGATCTGATCGAGTGGACGGCCGGGAGGCTGCCGGCCGATCGGCCCCGCTACCTCATGGGGGTCGGCACGCCGTCGGACCTCGTCGAGGGGGTCGCGCGCGGCGTGGACCTGTTCGACTGCGTCATGCCGACGCGCAATGCGCGCAACGGCACGCTGTTCACGAGCGAGGGCCGGCTGTCGGTCAAGGTCGCGGCCAACGGGCGCGACGACCGGCCGCCGGACCCGAACTGCGGCTGCTCGACCTGCCGGCGGTTCTCCCGGGCGTACCTGCGCCACCTGTTCACGGCGGGGGAGATGCTCGGGGCGAGGCTCAACACGATCCACAACCTGACCTTCTACCAGCGGCTCATGGCCGACATGCGGGTCGCGATCCGGGAGGGACGCTTCGCCGCCTTCAGGCGCGCGTTCCTCGCCACGCAGGGGGAGTGATCGATCCATGTTCGACTGGTTGTTCGCGGGTACGGCGTATGCCATGGGCGGGGCACCTGCCGGTCAGGGCGCCCCGGCAGGTCCCGGAGGCTTCTTCGGCCAGCTCATCCCGCTCCTGCTCATTTTCATCGTCTTCTACTTCCTCCTCATCCGCCCGCAGCAGGCCCGGCAGCGGAAGCACCAGGAGATGCTGAAGTCGATCAAGCGGGGCGACGAGGTCTACACCGCCGGCGGCCTCAGGGGGAAGGTCACCGGGACGGCCGAGAAGGTCCTCACGCTCGAGATCGCCGACAACGTCCGCGTCAAGGTCTACCGGAACTTCATCGCCGGCATCGTGACGCCGGGCGAGGACGCACGGCCCGAGGGAGGCGCCTAGACCGTGCGCGGGATCAGACTGCGGCTCACCCTCATCGTCCTGTCGGCGGTCCTCGCCGTCATCGCGCTCCTGCCGACGCTCGTGCCGGATCGGCTGCCCGACTGGTGGGTGCGCAACGCGAGCCGGATCAACCTGGGGCTCGACCTCCAGGGCGGCATGCACCTGCTCCTCGAGGTCGACGCGCCGAAGGCCGTCGAGTCGCGCCTGGCCGCGTACGCCTCGGAGATCCGCCAGGTGCTCCAGCGGCGCGAGGCCGGCCTCGCCGTGGTCGAGCCGCGCGGCGACCACCTGGCGGTCACCTACCAGAGCGCGGCGCAGGCGGCCGAGGCCGAGGCGGCGATCCGCAACGAGCTGCCGGGGCTCGTGCAGCAGCGCCGCCAGGAGGGGACCGGCGGCCGGGTGACGGTCGTCTACGCGCTGTCGTCCGACGAGGTCACGCGGCTGTCGAGCGACGCGGTCGCCCAGGCGGTGGAAGTGCTCCGCAACCGGATCGACCAGTTCGGCGTGACCGAGCCGGTCATCGCCCGGCAGGGCTCGAACCAGATCGTCGTCCAGCTCCCCGGCGTGAAGGACCCCAAGCGCGCGATCGACCTGATCGGCCGCACGGCGCAGCTCGAGTTCAAGCTCGTCGTCGACGATCCCCAGGCGATCCAGCAGGCGCTCGCCGGCAACCCGCCGCCCGGCACGCAGCTCCTCCAGGAGCGGAACGTCAACCGTCAGACCGGGGCGGTCTCCGAGCAGCCGATCCTCGTGCGGCGGGAGCCGCTCCTCACCGGCGAGGTCCTGACCGACGCGCGGGTGCAGCGCGGGCCGCTCAACGAGCCGACCGTCGGCATCTCGTTCGACTCCCGCGGGACCCGGATCTTCGGCGAGGTGACGAGCGCGCACGTCGGCGAGCGGCTGGCCATCGTCCTCGACGACACCGTCTACTCGGCGCCCGTCATCCGCCAGGCGATCACCGGCGGCCAGGCGGAGATCTCCGGCAGCTTCACGGTGAACGAGGCGTACGACCTGGCCGTGGTGCTCAAGGCCGGGGCGCTGCCGGCGCCGGTCAAGATCGTCCAGAACCTCACCGTCGGCGCCTCGCTCGGCGAGGACGCCATCCGCGCCGGGCTCAAGGCCGGGGCGATCGCGACCGTGCTCGTGATCGGCTTCATGATCCTCTACTACCGGGTGGGGGGCGTGGTGGCCGACCTGGCGCTCGTCCTGAACGTGCTCCTGCTGCTCGGCGTGCTCGCGCTCTTCGGGGCGACGCTCACGCTCCCCGGCATCGCGGGGATCGTCCTCGGCATCGGCATGGCGGTCGACACGAACGTCCTGATGTTCGAGCGGATGCGCGACGAGTTCCGGGCGGGCAAGGGGGTCAGGGCGGGGATCGATTCCGGCTACGACAAGGCGTTCTGGACGATCTTCGACTCGCACGTCACGACGCTCATCACCGCGTTCGTGCTCTTCATCTTCGGCACCGGTCCGGTCAAGGGCTTCGCGGTGACGCTGTCGGCCGGCGTCATCATCAATCTCTTCACGGCGCTGATCGGGACCAAGACGGTGTTCGACATCATGACGCGTAGCCGGGCCGTCAAGGCGCTCATCATCTGACGAGGCAGGAGACGCACGTGGACCTGTTCGGGGGACGCAAGACCCGGTTCGACTTCATCGGCAAGCGGCGGATCACGCTCACGATCTCCGCCGTGCTCTGCCTCATCGGCCTGGCGACCTTCGTCGCCATCGCGGCGGACCGGGCCAACCTCGGGATCGAGTTCGCGGGCGGGGTGGCCGTCCAGGTCGACCTGCAGCGTGCCGCCACGCTCGCCGAGGCGCGCGCGGCGCTCGAGGAGGCGGGCTTCGGCAACGCCGACCTGCAGGCGTCGGAGGGGGGCACGAAGCTCATCATCCGGGTCAAGCGATCCGAGGTGCCGCTCGACGAGACCGCCGACCGCATCATCGAGGCGCTGAGAGCCGGGCTGCCGGGCAACGCCCTGACCGTCGAGTCGACGAGCACCATCGGGCCGACGGTCGGCCAGGCGCTCAGGCGCGACGCGCTCGTGGCGATCGCGCTGTCGCTCGTCGGCATCGTCCTGTACATCGCCGTCCGCTTCCAGTTCCGGTTCGGCGTGGCGGCGACGCTCGGGACGATCCACACGGTGCTGGCCGTGCTCGGCGTCTTCTTCCTGCTCGGCAAGGAGATCAACCTGCTCCTGGTCGTCGCGCTCCTCACCGTGGCCGGCTACTCCCTGAGCGACACCGTCGTCGTCTTCGACCGGATCCGCGAGACCCTCGCGCGAGGCGGCCGCCGCGACCTCGGAGAGGTCATCAACGTGAGCATCAACGACGTCCTGTCGCGGACGATCGTGACCGGCACGACGACGCTCCTCGCCTGCATCTCGCTCTACATCTGGGGCGGCGACGTGCTCAGGGACTTCGCGCTGGCGCTCACCCTCGGCATCATCGTCGGCACCTACTCGTCGATCTTCGTCGCGAGCCCGATCCTCTACGAGTGGGGCCTGCCGGACCGGCAGCGGAGGCCCACGCCGGCGAGCGAGCCGCCCCGCTCCGGGCGCCGCCCCCACGTGGCCGCGCGCACCCGGTGACGCTGCCGGCCCACTGGCGGCTCGTGGACGGCGACGGGGCGGCAGCGGCCCGCCTCGCCGGCGCCCTCGGGCTGTCGCCCCTGGTGGCGCGGGTCCTCGTCAACCGGGGGTACGCGGATCCCGACGCGGCCGCGCGGTTCCTCACGCCCCGCCTCGCCGACCTGACGCCACCCTGGTCGATGCGCGGCATGGCGGCCGCGGTCGACCGGATCGTCGCCGCCATCGGCCGGCGCGAGCCGTTCCTGGTCTTCGGCGACTACGACGTCGACGGCGTGACCGCCTCCGCCGTGCTGGCGCTCGGCCTGTCGGCCATGGGGGCGCGCGTCGAGGTCTACCTGCCCGATCGCGTGCGCGACGGGTACGGCCTCTCCCCCCAGGCGATCACACGCGGCCTTGCGGCGTGCGACGCGCGGCTGCCGTCCCCGTCCGGGTGCCGCCTCGTCGTGACGGCCGACTGCGGGATCGCGGCGCACGAGGCGCTCGCGTGGGCGGCCGCGCGGGGGCTCGAGGTCATCGTCACCGATCACCACGAGCCGCGCGCCGGGTTGCCGCCGCCGCCGGCGCTGGCGGTGGTGAACCCGCGACAGCCCGACTGCCCCTTCCCGTACAAGGACCTCGCCGCCGTCGGCGTCGCGTTCCTCCTGGTGGCGGCCGTTCGGGCCCGCCTGCGCGAGCGCGGCGTCGATCCGCTGCCCGACCTGCGGGAGTACCTCGACATCGTGGCCCTGGGGACGCTCGCGGACGTGGTCCCCCTCGGCGGGGACAACCGGATCCTGGCGACGCACGGCCTGGCC
>DATCKS010000527.1:0-5982 GCA_036562265.1 Thermodesulfobacteriota bacterium
CGCCAGGACGATGGTCGAGGGGCCGGGCTTCCTCCGGGACGGCGTCCGGCGCCTCGAACTGGTCGAGGTCGAGCGCGCCGGCGACGAGGTCTTCCTCGCCTATCGCGTCGTCCGGTGACGGGCCGTTATCCGAGGTCCTCGAGCGCCTCGGCGAGCGGCTTCTTCACGCAGGTGAAGATCGGCGTGTCGCGGAGCGTGTAGCGGCTCCCCTCGGTCTCGCGCAGCGCCATGACGAGGTCGACGAAGTCCGACGGGTGGTCGGTCTCGAACGCGACGACCCACTCCTGGTCGTCCATGCCGAACGAGTACGTCGTGTTGAGCTTCACCGACGGGTACTCGTGGCCGATCTTGATGTGGACGTCCATCATCTCCTGCCGCCGCTCCATCGGCAGGAGGAACCACTCGCGCGTCTTCACGAACGGGTAGACGAAGATGTACCGGTACTCGCCCGGCACCACCCTCGCCCGGCGCCCCTCCTGCCCCTCGTGGACGTGCTTGTCGACGTACTGGGAGCGCTTCGCCTGGGCGAGGTAGGAGTACGGCGTCGTGAGGTACGGCGCGAGCGCGGTGCGGTTGATGAGCCGCGTCATGCGCTGGAAGTCCTCGAGGTCGTACGAGATGCGCCAGAGCATGAAGTCGCAGTCGCCGCGGATGCCCACCAGCGAGTACGACACTACGAGACAGGTCTCGCGCAGGCGCTCCACCGCCTCGATGAACTCGGCCTTGCCGCGCGCCCGATCGGCCTCGGGCAAGAGCCTCCACTTCGGATCGATCTTGTAGAAGGCGAAGTTCACGAACTGCCGCTTCGTCGGAGCATCGGCCATGCGTGGTCCTTTCCGTGCGAGTATCCGACTCGCGGGCTCGCTCATCGTGCGAGGCCGGCGAGTTCTTCGGCGTAGCGCCGCGCGGGCGCCAGATCGTAGTCGCGCGCGATGGTGATCTGCTGCGCCTGCAGCGAGCCTTCGGCGTGGATCGTCAGGATCTCGTTGTAGCCGCCGAAGTCCGACGCCGCGAGGTCGCGCACCAGGTTCATCGCCTTGAGCCGCGCCTCCCCGTCCACCCCGGCCCGGCCCCCGAGGTAGTGGCGCAAGGCCGGCCCGGTCTCCGGATCGGCCAGGTCGGCCTCGTCCGGCCCGGTCACCAGCAGGCCCCCGGCCAGGTCCTGCAGGTCGCGGATGGCGGTGTGGTAGTTCGCGGCGAAGTGCGCCTTGGCGATGTTCGTGAGCGTCACGTCGGGCACCGCCACGCCCCCCTCCGTCGTGCGGCAGCGGATCGCCGCCAGCTCCGTAAGTCCCTTGACCGTCTCCGCGTAGGCGATGAGCCGCGTCAGCTTCTCGACGACGTGCGACGCGTGCCGGATGCCGTTGTAGTCGGCGATGAGGTCGGCCGCCCCCACGATCAGGTCGAGCATCGGCGCCTTGTAGCTCACCGCCGTGAAGCGGTGGAACTGGACGAAGGTGTTGGCCACGTCCCCCGCCGCCCGCCACTCCCCCGCCAGGAACACCCGCTCGTGCGGCACGAACACGTCGTCGAAGAGCGTCACCGTGTCGACCAGGTGGTGGTGCGCCGACAGCGGGTGGTGCAGCCCCGGCCGCCCGCCGCCCCCGAAGGGGGACGCGATCATCCTGAGCCCCTTCGCGTCGGCCGGCACGGCGCAGGCCACCGCGTAGGCGGCGTCGGCCTCCCCCAGGGCCCGCGTCGGCAGGACGATGACCTCGTTGGCGAACGGCGTGTTCGTCGTGTGCGCCTTGGCCCCCCGGATGACGATGCCGTCGGAGCGCCGCTCCACGATGCGCACGTAGTAGTCGGGGTGGGGCTGCTCGGAGGGCCGGCGGCTCCTGTCCCCCTTCACGTCGGTCTGGGCCACGGCGATGGCCAGGTCGTGCGTGCGCGCGTGGTCGAGGAACGCCGCCACGCGCGCCGCGTAGTCGGTGCCGTACGCCCGGTCGACCCGCGGCGCGACGACCGTCAGGGCGAACAGGGCGTCGCTGCCGATCTCCTTGACGAGCACCACCGAGCCCTTGCCGTGGCGGGTCGACAGGTCGATCAGGGCGCGCCGCTTGAGGAGGTCGTCGGCCGACGTCGGCACCTTGTAGAAGCGGCTCATCAGGCCGCCGCCCGGCGCCTCGCAGACCGCCAGGTCCCGGTGCGCCGGGTCCTCGGCCAGCCGGTAGTCGCCCGCGATGTGCTCGCGCGCGACCGGCCCCAGGACCTCGTGCGTCGTCACGTCGGCCACGCGCCGCCCCCGGAAGCGGACGTCGCGGCCGTCCCGCAGGCTGGCCAGATACTCCTCGGCAGTGCGCAGCCCCATGGGTGTGTCCCTCCCCTCCCGTCCTCGCGTGTCGCCCGCGGACCGCGTGGCCGGCGCTCGGGCCTCGCGGCCGGGCCCCGCTTCGCGGGGTGCAACGCCGCGACGGGCTAGCGGCAGAACCCGAGGGGACCGGCGCCCGCGGGGCGCCGCGGCGTCGCGGTCCGCTCCAGTTCGACGCCGACCTCGTCGACCCGGGCGTCGATCGGCGGGTCGAGCTTGACGAGCCGCAGCTTGACGGCGATCGCGCGGCCCGGCTGCGGGGGCTGCGTGATCCGCTCGGGCCCGAAGCGCTCGAAGAGGGCGTCGACCATGCGGCCGGCCAGCGCCTCGACGAGGTGCGTCGTCTGCGTGGCGGCCACCTCGCGCAGCGTCTCGATCACCTGACCGTAGTCGATGGTCTTCGCGAGGTCGTCCGACGTGCCGGCCGCCTCGAGGTCTGCCGTGATCTCGACGTCCACCCGGCAGCGTTGCGGCGTCGCTCGCTCGGCGTCGGATACGCCAACGGACGCCTCGACCACCAGCCCCTTGACGATCACGCGGTCCATGCTCGGCGTCATGGTAGCGGTTGGAACGCGATTTGCCAAAGACGCGGCGATCGGGTAGAAGTCGAGGGGTCATGCGCCGGCTGCGCTTCTACCAGGTCGACGTGTTCGCCGAGGCGCCGCTCGAGGGGAACCCCCTCGGCGTCTTCCCGGACGCCCGCGGGCTCACGGACGACGAGATGCAGGCCCTGGCGCTCGAGCTGAACCTCTCGGAGACGACCTTCGTCCTCCCGTCGTCGAACCCGGCGGCCGCCTACCGCGTCCGTATCTTCACGCCGGGCCGCGAACTCCCCTTCGCGGGGCACCCGCTGGTCGGCACCCCCTGGGTCATGGCTCGCGAGGGGGCGTTCCCGCTCGTCGCCCCGCGCACCGAGATCCGTCACGAGGTCCAGGTCGGCGTCCTGCCGGTGACGCTCGAAACCGAGCCGGACGGCGCAGGCGGCCTGCGGGTCGCGCGGGTCGTCATGACGCAGGGACGCCCTCGCCTCGGCGCCGCGATCGAGGGGCGCGACGCCGACGACCTCGCGGGCGCGCTCGGCCGGCCGGCCGGCGGCGTCGGCCTCCCCGCCCTCCCCCCGCGCGTCGTCTCGACCGGGGTCGATCAGCTCCTCGTGCCGCTCGCGTCCGCCGACGCGGTGGCCGCGCTCACGCCCGACCTCGCCGCCGTCCGCCGGATCGCCGACCGCTGCGGCGCCGCCGGGATCTTCGTCTTCGCGCTGACCGGCGACGGCGAGGCGCGCGCCCGCTTCTTCGCCCCGTCGCTCGGCATGGTCGAGGACCCGGCAACCGGTTCGGCCGCCGGGTGTCTCGGCGCCTACCTGGCCGCGGCCGGGCAGCTCCCCGGCAAGAGCCTCGTCGTCCGCCAGGGAGTCGAGATGCGGCGGCCGTCGCGGCTCGACGTGTCGGTCGACGGGGAAACGCCGGAGGCGATGACGGTGCGCGTCGCTGGCCGCGTGGAGCCGGTCATCGAAGGCACCGTCACGCTGCCGGGCTGACCGGGTGGCGGCCGACCTGATCGAGGTGCCGGTCCGCCTGCTCGCGTTCGGCGCCGAAGCCGCGCCCGCGCGGGCCGCCGTGGCGCTCAACCCGCCGGGGCTCCGCGCGCGGCGGGCGCTCGCCGCCCTCGGCGCCTGCTGGGGACTCGCGGTGGCAGCCGTCTTCATCCCGGTCGCGCACTTCGTGCTCGTGCCGGCGTTGCTCGTGGCCGGGCCGGTCCTCGCCATCCGGCGACTCGGCGAGCACCGCTCGCTCGTGCGCCTCGAGGGGCGCTGCGCCCGCTGCGGGCTCGAGCAGGCGTTCGACGCCGCCGGCCGCTTCCCGCCGAAGCGCCCGGTGGTCTGCCACCGCTGCCGGGCCGAGCTTCGCGTCGAGGCCGACGCCTAGTTTCCACGCCCCTCCGCGAGCGCCGCCGCGCGGCGCCGCTCGAGCCGGCGCGGAAGAGGCGCCGCGCGTCCCGGCAGCGCCAGGCGGCCTAGACGCGGCGGGCGGGCTCCCGGACCGTCGCGAGGAGCAGGAGCGCGAGCACCATGGCCCCAGCCAGCGCCACCCACGCCGGCCCGTAGCCGCCGAGCAGCGAGACGAGCCGCCCGAAGGCCGGCGGCCCGAGGATCACGCCGAGCGCGCTCACGGCGAGCCCGAGGCCCACCGCCGTGCCGGCCAGCGCCTTGCCGGCCAGCTCCGCGAGCAGCGTGAGCTGCACGCCGTTCCAGCCGATGCCGAGCACGCCGAAGACGAGGGCGAGGAGGGCGACCGCGACCGACGGCGTGCCGGGGCCGACGAGCGCCGTCGCCGCGGCGACGAGCCCCGAGCCGACCCCGGCGATGACGAGGACGATCCGGCGACGCCCGCCGAAGACCCGGTCCGAGAGGAGCCCGAAGGCGATCCGGCCGCCGATGCCGGCGACGTTGGCGAGCGCGAGCATCGCACCCCCCTCCACGACGGAACGGCCGGCCGCCTCCGTGAGGAAGAGGACGAAGTAGCCGGTCCAGGAGACCTGGACGGTCGCGAAGAGCACCGTCACGAGCGACAGCCGCCAGAGGTTCCCGTTGCGCAGCACCGTGAAGACCGACCCCGGCCTGGGCGCCGTCGCGCCCCCCTCCTCCGAGCGCTCCCGGTAGACGAGGGCGGTCGCCGCGGCGCAGAGGACGACGAGGAGCGCGGTCGCGCGCACGGCGTCGCGCCAGCCGACCGCCAGCGCGAGCCCCGGCAGCACCGCCGCGCCGATGGCGCCGCCGAGCGGCAACCCGGTCTGCTTGACGCCGACCGCGGTGGCGCGCGAGGCGAGCGGGAACCAGGCGATGACCGCCTTGGTCGTCGTCGGGTTGACGAGGGCGAAGCCGAAGCCAGCCGCGCCGATGGCGAGCGGCACGAGCCACCCCGAGTCGACCGCGGCGAGGGCGAACAGGAAGAGGGCGACGAGCGCCTGGCCGCCGACGAGCGTCCAGCGGACGCCGAGGCGGTCGGCCAGATACCCGGCCGGCACGCCGATCACGAGCGATCCGACGTAGAAGGGCGACACGAGCGAGCCGGCCTCGGTGCGCGACAGACCGAGGTCGGCCTGGATGAGCGGCGCGAGCGCCGGCAGGCCGATGGTGCCGACCGTGACGGACGCCTGGATGGCCAGGACGAGTCCGAGGACGACGTAGCGATACGGAAGGGTCACAGTGTCGCCGGGGGGGTCACGGCGGCCAGTGTAGCGCCGCCGCTCCGTCCCGGCACGCGCCGCCGGGCGCCGATCACACCGGGGGCCGGCCGGAGGGCCGACCCGGGCTCAGCCCCCGTTCCCCAGCGGAGCCTCGCGAGGGACGACGACCGTGACCGGCCCCCGCGGGCCGCTGCTAGTAGTACCGAAGCCCCTGGATCGTCTTGATGAGGACCGTCCCACCCGGCACCTCGCTGGCGAACCGCTCGTAGAGCGGGATCGAGGCGCGGAAGAACGCGTCCTTGTCGACCTCGTTGACCTCGACGGTGGACGGCAGCCTGGCCAGGAGTTCCTTGTCGAGCCTCGCTCCCTCCTTGCGCGACCACTCCGCCATCTCGTAGCCGACCCTCGTGAGCACCCGCTGGGCGTCCTTCGGCAGCTTCCGGTAGACGGCCTCGTTGATCACGAGGTAGGCCGGCGTGTAGACG